>DBLF01000062.1:0-1548 GCA_002297965.1 Candidatus Segatella papionis | reverse complement strand
AGCACCAAGTCAGCCTCCTCGGTAGCCACCAACACCTGCTTGCGGATAGCATCCTCGAAAATGTCGTCTGATTTCACGACCCAACCACCGGTATCCACTACGGAGAATTCTCTGCCGTTCCAACTGCACTTGCCATACTGGCGGTCGCGGGTGGTACCAGCGGTATCGCTCACGATAGCGCGGCGAGATTGAGTCAAACGATTGAATAATGTAGATTTACCCACGTTAGGGCGACCTACGATTGCTACTAAATTTGCCATATATATTTTCCTCTTTTCTATTCTGGGTTATATCCAAAGGCATCCAGCTCCTTCTGCGAGCTACGCCAGTCCTTGTCCACCTTCACGAAGGTCTCCAGGAAAATCTTCTTGCCGAAGAATTTTTCCAGTGCCTTTCGGCTCTCGGTGTTCACCTTCTTCAGGGCGATGCCCTGATGGCCGATGATGATGCCCTTCTGCGAATCACGCTCCACATAAATCACGGCGTTGATGTGAATCATCTTGTCGTCTTCCTTGAAGCGTTCCACTCTCACCTCCACTGCGTAAGGAATCTCCTTGTCGTAGTAGAGCAAAATCTTTTCTCTGATAATCTCCGAAACGAAGAAGCGGGCTGGCTTGTCGGTCAACTGGTCCTTGTCGAAGAACGCAGGCGACTCAGGCAGCAGCTCCTTGATGCGCTTCAAGAGCATATCCACGCCAAACTTGTTTTTTGCCGAGATAGGCAATATCTCAGCGTTAGGCAAGAGCGAGTGCCATTTCTCCACGATGTCGCCGAGTTTCTGAGGGTCGCTCTGGTCTATCTTGTTGATGAGCAGGAGCACCGGAATGCTCATCTTCTTCACCTTCTCCAGGAAGTCGATGTTTTTCTCCGGGTTCTCCACCACATCGGTGACATAAAGCAAGACATCGGCATCAGCCAATGCGCTCTCCGAGAAGGCGAGCATCATCTCCTGCATCTTGTAGTTTGGCTTCAAGACACCAGGGGTATCCGAAAACACGATTTGCATATCATCGGTATTCACGATACCCATGATACGATGACGAGTGGTCTGCGCCTTGAAGGTAGCGATGCTGATGCGCTCGCCCACCAGTTGGTTCATCAGCGTACTCTTGCCCACATTAGGGTTGCCCACGATATTTACGAAACCTGCTTTATGCATACTTGATAAATTTAAGTTTTTAAAAAGAAACGCATCTTTGCTTATTCCTTTTGTATTGGTTGAAATAAGAAAGATGCGTTTCCTTATATAGATAATTATTCTATCCTATTTTTTGTAAAGTCTTACTTGCCGTAAGCGGCTCCATCATAAGCCCACTTGTAGAAAGAGGCTCCATGTACGAAACCTGCGCCAAAGGCGGTGAAGATGACGTTGTCGCCCTTCTTCAACTGGCTCTCGGCATCCCAGAGTGCCAACGGAATGGTGGCTGCGCTGGTATTTCCGTAATGGTCGATGTTTACTACCACCTTGTCAAGTGGAATTCCCGCACGCTTGGTCACAGCCTCGATGATACGGAGGTTGGCCTCGTGAGGAATCACCCAGTTCACATC
>DBLF01000108.1 GCA_002297965.1 Candidatus Segatella papionis | reverse complement strand
TTTAACCTAGAATTTGAGAACGGATTCTACACCCCATATCGCATTCTTTCCAAAGACACCTATCTGGAAAACATGAAGCGACTGTATGGGGAATTGAAGCAAACTGTACCAGCCAACTCTTACCTACTCAACGACATGCTTGCAAAGATGTACTTCCACGAAACCAAATATGCCGAGGCCATTAAGCAAAGCAAAATACTGCTCAGCAAATTATCTCCTACCTCTGCATACTATGCCTACGCTCTTGGCAACTTGGGATACAACTATATGGGATTGCGCAACTACACCAAGGCTGCAGAATGCGTCAGCCAATCCGCCATTATGGAAATCAAGCGTGGCTCAGTGGAATATCCTGCAGCCAGAAAGATAGCCGAAATCACTTACATAACAGGCGACATCGCCCGTTCGTACATGCTAATCAATATAGCTATGCACAATGCCGAACTATATCATTCACGTTACCGCTATTCTGAGATAGCATCTAGCTATCCTCAAATAGACAAAGACCTCTATGCGCTCACTCAAAAGCAGAAGATGTGGCTCACTATCGGTCTCATCTTCCTGAGCATCGTGATTATCCTATTGATAGCTGCCATCATCGTCATGAAGAAACAGCGAAAAGCTCTCCATAGACAGAAGTCACTTATCGAGTCGCAGATGGAACATCTTTGCGAAAAGAATGTACAAATTGTGAGCATCAACAAGGAACTTGTTGAAGCTGGGCATATCAAGGAAGTAGTACTGAGCCAGTTGATAGTGGGCAGTGCGAACCACCAAGTTGCCATCGAGAAACTGCGCAAGGAAGTTTTGCGCCGACTCACCATCCGAGATTACGAAGGACTCAAAAACGTATTCGATGCCCAAAAGGGAGCCGCATTCGACACCTTTTACCAAATGGACAGTATTTTGCAGATGCTCTTCCCTAATTTTGAAGAAAGTTTCAATTCCCTTCTTCGCCCAGAGTGTAGGATAGTTCCCAAAACGGGTGAACGGCTCACCGTGGAAATGCGCATCTTTGCTCTCATCAGATTGGGCATTACCAAAAATGAAGACCTGGCTCGTTCGCTCAATTACTCGGTCAACACCATCAAGAGCTACAAGACTCGTGTGCTGAACGCCGCACGCTACGACAAAGAAGAGTTTTATAAGAGACTGAAGGAAAAGATCAACACAAAAGTCTAAGCCTTCAAATATCATCATTTCAAAGGGACATATGCCTTACCACAAGGCTCATGTCCCCTTTTTTATGGGTATATTCTTTCTTTTCCAGGGTATATTTTGCAGGATATATATTTCACATAACCATCTAATAATCAATACTTGTTCATTTTTTAGGAGTCTATCTATGGTATATTTCTTGCCGGCAACCGCTTTTTGCAGTACCTTTGCAAGCGAAAATTTCATTAGAAATCTTTCAAACCCAATCAGTATAACTAATAACTTTAAGAAATGAACAAAAATGTATTCCTCTTATCATCTGTCCTGATGGCAACAACTGTCAGTGCCAACACGGTACAGACTGCTCTAACAAGAGCAAATTCCTCTTATATACAAAAAGAGGACACGACACAAACCACAGGCAACGATCATGGTGTGATGCTCAACGCCAAGGATGCCACTGAGCCTCGTCAAGTAGAGATAGGCTTGCCTATGAGCTACACAGCAGTTACTGTAGATGGACTGCCAGCAGTTTTCTATTATTGGCCAAACACCACAAGCAACCATTGGCGTGGTGAACAGTTACTAGCCAGCCAGGGGTTGCAAAACATATCCACCACAGCCATCCGCTTTGGTGAAATTGGCTATGGCGTGGATTCCTATATGGAACGTGGCGGTGAAATATTCAAAGGAAAATTGAAGTATCAAACCAATACTTTTGGCGCACAAAATTTTGACATTAATGTATCTGGCAAACTTGCCAAAAAGACTTATTTCACACTGAGTGCTTACCAGAATTTCGATCCAGGAACATTCGACCTGAAATTTACCAACTATATCGACCGTGCCCAGTTCTACACAGCTGGCATCACCCATCTCTTCCATCAAGACAAGGGTCGATTCAGTCTCTACTACAAGTTTACCGATACCCATCCTCTTACCACTGCAGCCAACTACGCTCCTTTCACCTATGATGGCAATGGAAAAATAACAGAGGTGAAGGGATTCAGAATGGGCCGTGACTCTTATCTTCCAGTAGATGGCATCATGGAATATCGTGACGTGAAGACAGGAGAACTGAAGTCGGACAACCTCTACGACATTTCCAAGACCAAGACTCATGAGGGAACAGCCCTCCTGGATTATAATTTCGGCAATGCTACAACCTTAGCATTGAAAGCCAAGGTGTCCACTTCTACGGGAAACAGCGTGGACCAACTCACGATGGGATTCTACGAGGATGCCGATGCCATTTATGCTGACAATGGACAAGCATTCCATGGCAATATACAGCGCCGTCTTTCGCAAATCAATGCTTTCACTGTGACCGACGCCATGTTTGTAGCTGAGCTCCAGAAAAAGACAACTAACCATAATTGGGCTTTGGGTTTAAACGAGTTCTACTCCTACATCGATTACGCCCGTAGCACCACACAATATTATCATGAGGTTGCCCCAAACCCTCGCAAACTCATCTACAACGGACAAGAATACGCCAACCTGAATGGTTCGAGCGAGTACGACAAAGGAAACGAGAACAAGCTAGCAGCCTATGTGAACGACAACTGGCATATCACTCCCAACTTCCGCATGGGATATGGTTTGCGCTTGGAACTATTCAATGCCGGCGTGGATTACATCACCAATGGTCGTTTCAGCGACTTCTACATTGGTGCAACATACACAGATGAAAACGGAAAGACACAGACCGTAGCCACCACACATCACAACCTGTCTGGTCTCAACTATGCCGTTTCGATTTCGCCTACCTATAATCTGACACATAATTTCGGTTTCACTGGCGAGATCAACTATCTGAAACAATATCGCCATCTGGAGGCATACTCTGGCACTTCGCTTCCTTATTATGACTATCGCCCATTCATCTTGGGACGTGCAGGTATCTTCTACAACAGCGACTTCGTGAATTTGGTCTCCGCCTTCACCTACGCTCGCCGCACCAATGACTACGGACGAATGACCGTGATGAGCGATAATCCGAGCGAAGACCCAATGATGGTAGGTTCATCCAGCGGTATCGAGACCATGGGCTGGACAACAGATGCCATGTTCTCGCCTTTCAAGGGATTCAAGTTCCATGCCATGTTCACTTACCAAAATCCTAAATACACAGGATATAAGTTTGAGGCATTCAACAAGACCTATGATTTCAGCGACAAAACCGTTACAAAGCAGTCGAAAATACTGATAGAGTTGGACCCAAGCTATACATACGACCGCTTCAATGTCTGGGCATCCTTCCGCTACTACAGCAAGCAGTACGCCAACGTGGGCAACTCTGTGTATTTCGAGGGTAGATGGGAAACATTCGCAGGTGCAAGCTACAAGTATAATAAAAACCTCACCTTCAATGTCAACCTCGTTAATTTCCTCAACCAGACGGGTGCCCAAGGTACCATCCCAGGTTCTGAACTGATAACTGATGGTAGCAGATACGCAGGAACACTGATGGCAGGAAACTATATACGTCCATTCACCGTAGAATTTGGCGCAAAGCTCAACTTTTAAAGGCGCAAAGCTCAACTAAAGAAATGACAAACAACTTTAAACATTTTCGAGATATGAAAAAGTATATTTCAACCCTGTTCATACTCTTTGCAGCAATGAGCATGAACGCACAACAGAACGTATCATTCCGCACAGGAAAACTAGTTTCTCCACAAGTGAACGCCGACAACACCGTTACCTTCCGCATCCAAGCTCCCAAAGCAAAGAATGTAAAGGTAATCGCCGACTGGGAGGCAAACAAGGGAACGGGCATCATGAAGAAGGATAAAGAGGGCGTATGGACTTACACCACTCCAAAGTTGCCTTCAGAAATGTACACCTATCGCTTTGACGTAGATGGTATTACTGGCATCGACCCAACCAATCCATTCACCCGCAGAGATGTAGGCAATGTGTTCAGCATCTTCTATGTGGGCAATGGTTGCGCCGATGAATACCAAGTACACGACGTGGCTCATGGACAGATTCGCACCCTATGGTATCATTCCAACAGTGCCAACACAGATCGTCGTATGAACATCTATCTTCCTCCAACTTATGGCAAGACCGACGAGAAATTCCCTGTGTTCTATCTTCTCCATGGAAGTGGAGGCGACGAAAACGCATGGCTCGAACTGGGTAACATCGCACGCATCATGGACAACCTTATAGCCGAAAAGAAGTGTAAACCAATGATTGTGGTCATGCCAAACGGAAACATTGCCAAACAGGCTGCGGCTGGAGAAACTTTCGAGAACCAGAACTACAAGCCTGTCATGACCAACTTCCTTCCTCACTTCAAGGATGGAACCTTCGAAACAGCCTTTCCTGAGATTGTAGATTACATCGATGCGACCTTCAATACGAAGGCAGACAAAGCTCATCGTGCCATCGCAGGTCTCTCCATGGGTGGTCTTCACTCTGTAATGATTTCCGCCAACTATCCAGACTTGTTCGACTATGTGGGACTATTCTCTGCAGGAGTCAACTTCAAGGATATTGACATGGAGGCTTTCCCTGCCTACTCCAACTTGGATGCCAAGCTAGCTACACAGGCGAAGAAGGGCGTAAAGCTCTATTGGATTGCCATCGGAAAGGAAGACCAACATCTGAACAACAACAAATTGTTGATGGAACGTATGGACAAGGATGGGTTGAAATATACCTATCATGAGAGCAGCCGTGGACATATTTGGAGCAACTGGCGACAGTATGCCTTGCTGTTTATTCCACAACTGTTCAAATAAGGAAACACTCACTGATTGTACTATCACTTACTGATAATAACATCAATCATTGAATACAAGAAATAGCTATATGAAACAACTTTTTCTAACTCTATCATTCGCCTTTGGGCTTCTCTCAGCAGAAGCCCAAACAGGCGATCTTCCTCGTGTCGCTCCAGAACAAACAGGAGTAAAGAGCGAACAGGTCGTAGCATTCTTCGACTCCTTGATGGCTTTTCCGAAGACCGACATCCATAGTGCCATTGTGATGCGCCACGGCAAGGTGATAGGCGAAATCCACCCTGCCCCATTCAAAGCGGAATATAGCCACACTCTCTTTTCCTGCTCCAAGACATTCGCGTCGGCAGCCATCGGTATTGCCATCGGCGAACATCGTTTGAAGTTGACAGACCGTCTCGCCACCTTCTTTCCGGAATATCTACCCAAGGAAGTGAGCGAATGGCTTTCTGACATCACCATAGAGGATTTACTCACCATGCGTTCGGGGTTCGTCTTCTTCGATGAAGTAAGAAGCGAACACTCTGATTGGATCAGAACCTATCTCAACCATCCGATGAATTGCAAGCCTGGCACCAAGTTCCAATACGATTCACTTGACACATACTTGCTTTCAGCCATCATCCAGAAGGTAACGGGCATGACATTGCTAGAATACTTGAAGCCACGTCTCTTCGAACCGCTACATATAAATAAGGTGAAATGGGAAGTGAGTCCCGAAGGTATCAACACAGCGGGCTGGGGACTTTACTTGCAGAGCGAGTCGCTTGCGAAATTCGGACAGTTGCTTCTACAACGAGGCAAATGGGAAGGCAAGCAGCTGATACCATCCGATTGGGTAAAGGCGATGATATCGCCACACGTAAAGGATTTCTATGGCTACCAGATGTGGATGTGCGAATGGCCTGATGCCGCAAGGGCTGATGGGGCTTACGGACAATATATCATCGTGAACCCACAGCAAGACATGGTGGTGATTATCACCCAATGCTTGACTGGCGACGGCAACAAGGAGCAAAGACTCATCAAGAACGTCTTGTTCCCAGGCATCGTTGCCGATGGCAAGAACATCAAAGCAGGAAAGGCATATCGCATATTGCAGAAGAAACAAGCAGCCTATACACTTCCTCTCTTGGAAGGCAAGAAAAGCAACAAGTTGATAACCTCTCATCTTAACAAGCCTTATCAGCTCGACAAGAATCCATTGGGATGGAAACAAATCACTTTTCTCACTCCACAAAAGATGGAAGTGGAAGACAGCGTTGGCAGAAAGGGCATCATCGAGATGGGATTCAAGCAATGGAAGACTTCAGATATCGGCTTCTATCCACAGAATCCCCGAGGCACGACAAGAAACTGTTTCAGTACACTCGACTTTCCCTTCCTCGCCAGCTCATGCTATGCTTGGCAAGGTAACGAATTGGTCATCAAGACCCACTTCGTCGATTGGATAACAGCCATAGAGCTTCGCATCCCATTCGACAGAAATCCTCTTTTGCTCAAATTATCCGAAAACTATCATCACACAAAAGTCTCTGTAAAAATGAAATAATAGCGCCCTTCTACTAGGGAATCTGCTGACAAACTTACATCTTCTCCTCCGAATAAAGGCAAGAATTGACAGAAAAGTTTAAAATATTTATCCTTTGCTGACAAGTTTGGCGTTCGCTTTCCACTGGCACGCTAGTTGCAATAACAGAGGGTGAAAGCTGAAGCCGAAAGGCGGAGGCAAAAGATAAACATTAAATATTAACAAACAGAAATCCCGACGGAGCCGCAAGGCACCGAGAGGACGAGTAAAATAAAATTTGGAGGTTTTAATTATGTTGTTAGCACGTAGAAATAATAATTCAGATTGGTTGAGTAACTTCTTTGATGACGCTTTCTTTAACACAGACTTGATGCCTCGTATGAACGCCACCGCTCCTGCCATCAATGTAAAGGAGACTGAGAAGGCTTATGAGATGGAGGTTGCAGCCCCTGGCTTGAAGAAAGAGTGGGTTCGCGTCAACATCGACAATGATGGCAACTTGAACATCGCCATCGAGAACAAGATGGAGCACAAGGATGAGGACAAGCACGAGCACTATTTGCGCCGTGAGTTTTCTTACAGCAACTATCAGCAGAGCTATACACTCCCTGAGGATGCCGACCGTGAGAAGATTGCAGCCAAGGTTGAGAATGGTGTATTGACCGTTAATATTCCAAAGCTAGCTCCTAAGGAAGAGGCTAAGGCTACCAAGAACATCGAAGTCAAATAATAATCTCCCATGGAGGCGATGCAAAAGTCGCCTTCATTCATTGATTCCCATAAGATAGATTGGTTCATTTCAGATAGGCAGATTCCAAATCAAATTGGAGTCTGCCTTTTTTGTTTTATGGGCAAATCTAATTGATTTTGTAATTGATTTTGTAAGACAAGTTCATATTTTTCTGCGAAAACAGCAACAAGTTTCCATGATTTTTTGTAGAATCTCTATTTTTTCCAATCTTGCTTTTAACCTTTTATCGCCAAATTGGTCTAAGGAGTAAAAGCAAAACAACAAGAATGAAACATGAATACGACAGATGCAACCATCATAGAAAAGATGCGAACCCATCCCAATGAGGGGATGAGGATGCTCATGGACGAATACCAGGAGAGGCTCTACTGGCATATCCGTAGGCTCGTGGTATATGAGGCGGATGCCGAGGACATACTACAGGAGGTTTTCATCAAGATATACCAGAAGTTTGATACCTTCAAGGGTGACAGCTCGCTCTTCTCTTGGATTTATCGGCTGGCAACCAATGCCACCCTGTCGTTTCTGAGGAAGAAAAAAGAACAAAACCTGTCGCTCGACAAGGCGAAACTGCAAAAGGCTGACTCGTATTTCGAATACGGCGACCGTGAAGCCGTCGCCTTGCAGGAAGCCATACACAACTTGCCACCCAAGCAACAGACGGTATTCAACCTCCGCTACTACGACGAGATGAGCTTCAAGCAAATAGCTGAAATCACCGATAGCACCGAAAGTTCGGCGAAAGCCAACTATTGCTTCGCCAAACAGAAAATCGTGGATAGGATGAAAATGCTGGAAAGTTAGAAGTTAGGAGTTAGAAGTTAGGAGTTAGGAAACAAAA
>DBLF01000106.1 GCA_002297965.1 Candidatus Segatella papionis | reverse complement strand
TGCAACAAGCAGCCTTGGCATTGGCTCATCGTTCGCTCCGACGAAGCCAAGCAGCAGTTGCAGCAGGCATACGACCGTCCTTGGTTCAAGACCGCCCCGATGTATGTCGTGGGCATGAAGAACGTGGAGGAGAACTGGGTGCGCAAGTACGACGAGAAGCCTCATGGCGACATCGACGTAGCCATCGCCACCGAGCACCTCTGCCTTGCCGCCACCGAGCGAGGATTGGGTACTTGCTGGGTATGCGCCTTCGACCCAGCCATCGTCAATCAGCACTTTCATCGTGAGGGCTTCGAGCCAGTGGTCATCGTGCCCGTAGGTCATATCGCCGAGGATTGTCCTCGTGGCGAGAAGAAGCGCAAGGCGATGGAGGAAATCGTGGAGGAAGTGTAAGGGCTAAAAAGTATAATGGTATGAACAAGCCGATAAGTATATTGGATAAGGATTACTTGCAATGGATCAAGGAACTTAGCAAGCGTTATCGCCAGAGTCAGATAAAGGCTGCGGTAAAGGTCAATACAGAAATGCTCAAATTCTATTGGAGTTTGGGCAGAGACATAGTTGCCCTAAAGGCAGAGACTCGTTGGGGAAGTAAATTTTTCAATAACCTTAGTAGAGATTTGAAAGAAGCAAATCCTTTGGCTACTTGTTTCTCGCCGAAGAATCTTCTTTACATGAAGAATTTCTATTGTATTTACCTGCCATACACAGAAAATGGTCAGCAAGTTGCTGACCAATTAGAAAATGATATTTTCTCCACTCCTTGGGGACATCACATGTTGCTGATTGACAAATTCTTGGCGAATCCTCAAAAGGCATTGTTCTATATGCATCAAACAGTGATAAATGGATGGAGTAGGAATGTGCTTCACAATTTCATTGACTCGTCTCTATATGAGCGACAGGCCAAAGCCTTGAGTAATTTCAAGAACACATTGCCTGATGTCGATAGCGACTTAGCTCAGGAGTTGACCAAAGACCCATATAACTTTGCTTTCACTGGTATAACCAAGCCCTATAACGAGCGTATTCTTAAAGATGCTTTGCTCAACAATATCACAAAGTTTCTAACAGAACTGGGTACTGGTTTTGCATACGTAGGTAAGGAATATCGCTTGCAGATAGGAGAGAAGGAGAACTTCATCGACTTGCTTTTTTACAACTTAAACTTGTCATGCTATATAGTTTTGGAAGTCAAGATTGGCTCCTTTACTTTTGCGGATGTCGGACAACTTGGAGGCTATGTGGTAGCTTGCAACCATCTTCTTCGCAAGGAAGGACGAGATAACCCAACAATAGGCATTCTTATTTGCAAAGAAAAAGACCGCATCCAAGCCCAATATGCCTTGGAATCAAGCAGTCAACCCATTGCTATATCTGAGTACGACCTAGAAAAGTTCTACCCAGAAAAGCTGGAAGGCACAATGCCGACTATAGAAGAATGGGAAGCAAGGTTGGGTGGATGTTTATGATGAGAAAGACAACGAAAACTATGCGTCATTGATAAAGCAAAGAGACAATCCGAAATTTAATGACTTGATATCCGAGTTTACCAACACGATAACTCTGTTGAGTGATAAGCCTGAATGAATAGAATCATAGGCTCCACTTTGGTGAAAAGCCAAGGTGGAGCTTATGTCGTTTTTTATCCCTTATATTCCCCACGTTTCGTTGTTTCGTGTGCGGAAACATGAAAAATCTTGTTTTATATTGAAAATAAAAGGCATTCTTTTCTTTTATTTCAGAAATAATCGTTACCTTTGCAGTTGCATTCATCTTGCAGGAAGCCCCGATGGGCTGAGCGGGTGGGTGTGACTTTTATGGAATAGAGCGTTTACTAACGTTCGTCTGCGACTACTCGTAAACTTCGCAACTTTACCCATAGTTGGACGTAGATGTGACAATGGTGAATGCTCACGGTAGGTATATCGTATATCCTGCTGTGCATTATCGTATAGATACTACAAATAGCTATATTGTAGTGTCGTGTTATGGTATATGCATACGTTTGGAATCATTATATGCCATAACGTGGGCTTTCTGCATTGTCCGTCTCTTTCAACTATGGGCAATGCGAAGGCCTTCGAGTGGTGGGATGGGCAAGGAAGAATCCCACGTTTCCATTTTATAGAGGCCTAAAAAGAAACAATTAACATTCCGGTAATGGGATTCTATCGGAGCAAAAAGGGATAGAATCCGTTACGTATAGATAATGTTCAAAGTAGTTTGGGAGCCTAAATTCAATGGTGTTCGTCTTACCATGTCGTCAGCAGGAGAAGCATTGAATGTTTCTCCACGTCCTGTTTTTTGGGAAGAGCTTGACTTGCTTGGACTCAATAAGATGGGATGGATATACCCTCATGTTGACGAACCGTTGCTTTGGGCTTGCGACCGACGCTACTTTTTCAAGGGACAGTTTGTGCTTGAAGTAAAGGGTGGCAACCTTTTTGATGCTCCAACAGTTATTCCACAAGAAGGTTTTGAGAGTTTGACTCTATCTCCTGTGGATATGGAGAAACTTCGTGAGCGCAATGAGGATACGATGTTTATCATTGAGCATGAGGCTATGGATTTCATCAATCAAACTTATCGCCGATATAAGAACATACGTAAAGTGGTAACAGAAAATCCAGATGTGGATTTTCTGTCGCTTGCTGCTCATTTGAAGAAAAAGACCAAGCAAGAGCATGTTGTCGTAAAGGAAGATTGCGACAGTTTTGATGTTATGCCGTTAAGTAAGGCGGAAGAATTGGGTAAGGCTCCGATATTGACCAGTAAGATTGATATGTTTATTGCTTCATTTAGTGGAGGAAAAGATTCACAGGTTATGCTAGACTTGGTTACCCGTGTAGTACCAAGTGAAGAGATTTTTGTAATCTATTCTAATACTGGGTATGAGCTTCCTTCTTCTCTAAAACTTTATGAGGAAATCAAGCGCTATTATAAGGAAAAATATCCATCTCTTATATTTGAGATGACTAAAAATCATCAAGATGTTTTATACTATTGGGATGAGTTGGATTCCCCAAGTAGAATTCATCGTTGGTGTTGTGCTGTTATGAAAACAGCTCCTATTTACCGAAGATTGAAAGAAATACATGGTACAGGAAAGCAACCGAAAGTTATGGCTTTTGAAGGTGTGCGGGCAGAAGAAAGTGAGCGCCGTTCACAGTATTCTCGAATTGGACGAGGCGTTAAACATGGTAACGTGATAAATGTACGTCCTATTTTTGAGTGGAATGCAACGGAAATCTGGCTGTATTTGCTGTTCAATAAATTACCAATAAACTATGCATATAGAAAAGGTCTTAATCGAGTAGGTTGTGTCGTTTGCCCTCTTAGTTCCGAGATAGGTGACTGTATGGATAATCGCATTTTTCCTCAAACAGCAAAACCTTTCATTGATAAGTTGAAAGAGAATACAGAAAAAGCTGGAATCAAAAACGTAGATGATTATATAAAATACCGCAAGTGGAAAGTGCGTGCAGGTGGAAACAGGCATAATGCATCATCTTCAATTTCAATTACGGCATCACTGTCTGATTTTACTGCAACGATTGTTCATCCTAAAGAGAACATTATGGAATGGATGAAAACTTTAGGAGCATTTACATCCAATATAAAGGACAATACGATTATTGGTAGTGTAAAGTATGGAAAAGTCGTCTATGATTATAAATTTACATCGGATAGCAATAAAGACGAACAAACAATCTCGATAACTAACTGTGGATATGATATAGACTTTGTTAGTCATTTGAAAAGAGTTCTTTATAAAGTAACTTATTGTGTTCACTGTGAAGTTTGTGAAGTAGAGTGTCCAACTGGAGCGTTATCTGTAGTACCAATTGTAAAGATTGATGCGGAAAAGTGCGTGCATTGTCATAAATGTCTCGATTTCATTGATAGAGGTTGTGAAACAGCAAACTCAATAAAGAAAACTATAGGAATACAAAACAAAAATAATATGGATAATTACAAGAGTTCAATAAACCGTTATAATACATTCGGATTAAGAGAAAGATGGTTGGAATTTTTTCTTAACCACATTGAAGGGTATTTCGAGTCAACAGACCACGGACTTAATGTAAAAAAGCAACTCCCTGTTTTTAAAAAATGGCTTGTTGATAGTAATTTCCTTAATGGACAGGATGTTACTGAAGATGGCAAGCTGATGTCTCAAGTGTATTTTCAAGCTAAGAACAAGTGTTGGGAAATCATTTGGACGAACTTGTGTAATAATTCAGAACTATTTGCATGGTATATAGAAAAATGTCGTTTTGCACAGCCATATAAAAAAGATGTTTTGGACAATATGTTGGCAGATGATTTTCCTCAATATACTGCTACTGTCAGAGAAAACTCTTTGAAAGCATTTGTTAATACTTTTAAGGAAAGCCCTTTTGGTGCATCAATTCCAATGGGAACCATACAAAAAGAAGCAGGAAAAGTTGTCTTAACTCGTCTCCCTCACAACGATATATCTCTTGTTGCTGTGGCATACTCTCTTTATCGTTATGCGGAGCGTCAGAAGCGTTATATGCTTACTGTTTCTGAGTTTTATGACGAGAACCAGAAGGAGGGCATTTATCGCCAGTTCGGCATTAGTAGAGAGACTTTGGAGAAGTTGTTGTTGAGTTTGCAGGAAGAAAGCAACCATGTACTCAGAGCAGAATTAAACATGGGGCTTGATAACATTATTCTTCGAGAAGATCTTACTTCAAAGGATATATTAAAACTTATGCTCAAATAAAAAGTAAAGACTATGGCAACTAGATATTCAGACTTTATCAAGATGCAGGATTTTCTTCCTGTATATGACATGACGGATGAAACGCCTAATTTGTGGCAGACATTCATCCCTACGAATCAATTTTGTGACTTGCTGTCACGTAGCATAACTGCAATAACGTCATCGGATATAAGCAAGCGTCGCTCTATGTGGGTGCGTGGTACTTTCGGTACAGGAAAGAGTCATGCAAGTAGCGTTGTGCGTCACATCCTCTGTGACCCATACGATGGCATAGAAGGATATTTGTATAGTATTCCGAATGATGCCCTTAGAGAACAAATAAAGGCTATTCGCAAGAACAAACGCTATTTTCCTGTTGTGTTGAAGGGAGTTGAGGGCGCATATAACATTTCTCGTTTCCGCCTGTCTCTCCAGAGAGAAACTAAAAAGGCTCTTGCCAAAGCTGGATATGAGATGGTTGTGGATTCTGACTTTACGGAAGCTCTTAAATGGGTGGAAAGCCATCAGTCGAGAATCCCAGAACTGTTGGAAAACAATGACGAGTTGGCGTCAGAGGCAAGCAATTATGATAAGTTGGTCGCAAAGTTGAATGCCAATGATATAGACGTGTTCTTGCATTTGGAAGAGGCCCTTGCTGCTGATAAGACTTATTTGACAAGTGATAATATCAGTGATTGGTTGGTGGATGTGCAGAAGAAAATTGCGGAAGAAGGCATTGCCGATGGCTTGATTATCTTTTGGGATGAGTTTACCAGTGTGATGGACACGCTGCAAAGTGACCGTATCAACGTCCTCCAGAACATTGCTGAAAAATCACAAAAGAACAATGTATTCTTGTACTTAATTTCACATCGTACTGAGCGTACCAGTGTGGATGCTAAAGGTAAAGATATCACCAGGATGAGTGATCGGTATGATAGCGTAGATTATAAAATGGATGAAATTTCCACTTATCTTATTCTGCGCCATACATTTAGCATTACTGATAAGGGTGGATTAGAAATTGCAAGTTGGCATCTGAAACACAACATAGATCCAAATGTGTTTAATTATCTTTGCGAAAGTAACTCTAATGAGGAAAGAGAACATATACAAAATCTCTTCCCTTTGCATCCATATACGGCATTCTTATGTTCCAAAATGGCAAACATCATGGGGTCGGCAAACCGATCGGTTCTCAAGTTTATGAATGATGAGAAGAATGGCTTCGCATGCTTTATCAATGATGCTACAAATTACGAATTGAAGATGATGCTCACAGCCGACTGGCTTTGGGACTTTTTTTATTCCGAGTTTGTGGATGACCCGTTGTGTGCTGCTTTCATCAACGTATATAACTCCAACAAGGATAAGGTCGACCAAATGGGCGATGATTACCTGAGAGTGTTCAAAGTAATTCTCTTGTTGAATGCTCTTGGCATGAAGTTTAAAGGTACACCAGAAAAGTATGCCCCTAACGATAAGAACCTTGGATATATATTTTCGGCTGATAGATGCGAGGATAAAATGCAAGGGATACTCGATTGGTTGGATGAAAGTCATATTGTGGCTCGTGACATACTGGGTGAATTCAAAATTTCTGTATCAACTTACAATATCGCAGAGTTGACCAAAGAGAAAATGCAGGTTGCGGTGAGTTTCAAGGATGCGGTAAGTTTCTTGAAATATAATGATGCTTCAAAGAGAGAAATCAGCAAGATATTCCTAGTTGGTGAAACGCTTATGCGCAAATGTGAACCACAATTTTATTCTTGTGAGGAATCAGAGTCAGTTCTTCGTAGTAGATTAAAGAAATACACTTCGGAGAAGCCAAACTTCCTGCACGTGGCATTATTGTTTGCTGTAACCGACGAGGCACGTGATATGATGGAAAACAGGGTAAAGGAATTTTCTGAGGAATTTCCTGACACCTTGTTTGTTATGCCGTCTGAAGTGTTCACGGAAAGTGCGAAGAATCATTTTATAGATGCCGTGGCGCGAGCTAATGTAAGTCGCTCTCATTTTGACAATGATGAGGCAAGCCAGTTGGAACGTGCTGCCAATGAGTATGTAATCAAGTGGAAAAACCGCATGAATGGTGGCACTTATAACTTGTATTATAAAGGTGAACGATCTTCTGACGGCATCTTTGGCAATATATATAATGTTATCAATAGGAGATATAGCGTCCAATTATTCCCACAAGGTATGGAGAGTGTAAAACTTCTTCATAAGGAGTCTTTGACCTTCTTTGCCAATAAAAATTATAAGAAGTTGGCTCTCCAAATGCTTCAAAAACGTACAAGGGAGGAAATGTTGAAGTTCAGTGGCTCTGATATTCCTGCTAAATTAATATTCATGGACGGCGAAAACAATCTTGTTACGGATACTTGTGAACTGACGGATTCTGCTGAACAAGGCGATTCTTGGCTGAAAACCATTTGCCAAACAGTAGATGGGCTCATAGAAATAGCAAAAAAGAAATATACCGACAAATTTTCGTTAAGTGAAATTCTTGCTCCTTTGATGAATCCGCCATACGGAATGTTCCCTAACCATGCTAATTATGTAGCTTTGGCTTTTGCCTTGCGCAAACATAAGGATGATTTGTTTAATCCAAGTACATCTCAACCTGTAGGCGACGAGAAGCTGACAGATATGATAGTAACATTGCTCCAAATGTGGGATGGGGGAATCTCTGAGCCAAGCAATAAGTTGCTACTTAGATTTGGTTCTGCCGAGGAGAAGAACTTGTCTAAGATTCTAGGTGAAGTATTCTGTCTTCAAGATGTGAAGGGTGTCAATATGGCGGACTTAAAAAGTTTGCGCTATGCTAATTGGGCTATAACGGAATTCTGTAAGCAGATAGCAAAATATCCATTGTGGTCTTTGCTATATTGTTCTGCTATCAAGGAAAAGCCTGAGTGTGAGAAAGCATTGAATGATTTGATATATCTTTTCAGTCAGGATAGTTACACATTACAAAAGATTAAGGAGTTATATAATGAGATAAAAGGAGAACAAATTGACCTTTACAAGTTGTTGGCTAAACAAAGTAACTATCGTGAAGGATTTGTCAATTTCATCAATAGTATTAATAATGTAGATATAAAGGAAGAATGGTGGGATGAACTAGAGGAAGAACTAAGCCATTTGCAGTCTGAGATAGCATTCCGTAAGAGAGAAGATGTGAAAGATTGTGTCAATGCTTTTTACATCCAAAAAATCAAGGAAGGAAACAAGCCTTCTGAGGTTAAGCCTCAAATACCAGATGATGTCTCTGTTCCTAATATGGTCTCAGAACCTTATGCTATGGTAATGAATACTGCTCCTGATACCATCAAGCAGGCAAAGAACTGCGTGAAGTCTCAGACTATGCCAAGTATGATGTGGCAAAAGGTAGTACTCGACCTTATAGAGGAGCATCCTGAGGTTTCCGAATTTCTTATCAAATACTTAGGTAGTTAAAGAATATGGTACATATAGATACGTCTGACAAAATTAAAGTCTTTGATTCTTTCGAAGGACTTTCGACAGAAATAGTAAATGATATGGAATCTAACGACATGTTGGCTCAACGATATGCCGTTAGATTTATCATGCTTAATAATTTCGACGAACTAAAGAAATTAGCCAAATTAATGGCAAAGTTTGGAGTCGATTTTCTGGATTTAGAGGAACTTATAGAGGAAGATGACGAATGGATAACAAAAGATATGTTGAGGAATGCCTTGATGGCATGTAAGACATCTACGTTTGTGACACCTTTCTCTGAAGTTGTCAGATTTTACAATGATGATGACTTTAGAGGATTTTTCAATGACATTATGTTGATGGAAGATGTTCGTAACCCACGAAAGCGTATCTATGTGCCATTGATAGGCCTTCAGAATCGTTTCACTGATTTTCTAAATCATTTTGCCCGAATAGGTGAAAGTGCGCCTGTTTGGAGATATGATGCAGAAAAGCAAACGGTTGAGGTGTATTTTACAAAATACAAAAACTACGAAATACCTCAAAATGAGATACAATGCAAATTGACCTCATTGCGAGATTGGCTGAAATTTTGGAAAGTACAGGCACCACAAGAGCGGATAGTCTGCACCTCTCTGCCGATTTCTGCCAAATTTAAGTATTCTAAACCAGACAACATCTTTAATTTTGTCAAAATAGATAGCGCATACGAATTTATGACTAAATTCATGGATTTGTCTTTTCCTTTTGTTTATGAAGAGAAAGATAAAATATATTGGGAAGAATTATTGCGCTCACTTGAACATAGTAAAGGTTCGTCTTTCTCATACACATCTTATGTCCATGACGTATTCAACAAGAAGATATTGAATGTGTCTGAAATCCTTGAAGAATGGGTAAAAGAGGATACTACTTCTTTCCACCGTTGGCTTTTGTATCATTATGTACAGCACACCAAAATCGGAGAATGTGACTCCTATTTGAAGCTCTGTATGGAAGCTGTTACAGATTTGAATGACGCACGGCAACTTCCTAACTATGTAGCTACACTCATTCTATACGAGATGCCTGCGAATAAAAAGGCAGAGTATGCGCAAGAAAGACGCAAACTTATCAAAGAGAATGCTGATTTTTTCAGAGCATTTGTTACCGAGCAAGAGCAGCAGTGGTTGTTGGAACGTACCAAGGAAATCTTCCTGGATTCCAATAATCTCTCCAATGCTTTGGAACTTTGTACAGGTGTATTTGATTATGAGCATATTCTTCTGATGGGATGGTATGCGCATAATCAACAGAACAAGGCCGTAAAAGAGGCAGTGAAAACGGTATACCCAGAATTGGCAGCATACCTTAAAGATACGAAGCCATCTTCTTTTGCTGTTGATAACCAATGGTGTATCGAGTATCTGCATGGATATAGAAAGGCAAAACTACAGGATGCATACATTCAAGAGATAGCTACATTCATAAAGGATAAGAATGCTACATCCAAGACATTCTATCAATGGTATTATTCGTTTGAGGAATCACATGATGTGTTGGCGGATGTTAGCCACAACTCTGTGCTTTGCCCAGATAAAGTATATTGGATAGATGGGCTTGGAGCTGAGTTTTTACCCTATCTCTTGTATCTAATAGAAGAGAAAGGTAGTAGTTTGAAAGTCGTTCAATCTCAGATTACTCGTACTACTATACCTTCGTCAACTTCTCTCAACCGATTTGAGGGAATAAATGTAGTTAAATATGGCGCTTTGGATGAGTTAGGACACGATGCACATGGTTACAAATATCTTTATACTCTCAATGAGGAGTTAATGGTATTGAAGAATATTATAAATGAAATTATAGATACTTGTCAAAAGCAAAAATGTACAATAGCTATCGTTTCAGACCATGGATTGAGTTGCCTTTCAAGAAAAGTACCATCTAAAAAATACGATGGAAAATTTGAGCATGAGGGACGTTACATCAAGACAAGTTCAGAGGCAGAAACAGACCATGATTACTTGGTACACAAGAATGAGAAAGACGGGCATTTTTATAAAGTAGCTCTTACTCATTCTTCGTTGGCTAAAGTGCCAACCCATGAGGTTCATGGTGGATGTACCCCAGAAGAGGTACTTGTGCCATTTGTTTTGTTGTCCAATAAAGATGTGGCAAGCAACATCGTATATCAAGTGAAATTGATAGATTCGGAAATCATGTTGTCTAACCCTGTCGTAAGGCTATCTATCATCCCTGAGCCTATTGGTGTGTCTCTTATATGCAATGGGCGTGCTTATGAGATGAAGCGAGAGGGAACCAATTGGTTGGTTAAGTTGGAAGGCATCTCGGAAGGCATACACATCTTGGATGTGAAGCCAAAGGAGGCTGCAAGTATTCAATTAGAGGTGAAAGTCATTGGAATTGGCAATAACTCAGATATAAATGAAATGTTTACTTTGTAATTATGAGCGAAATTGGAAATAAAATCAAGGAAGTATTTGGCAGTGCTACCGTATATAAAAATCCTGCCAATTATGATGTGTTCAATGGTAGAAATCTGCCTTCTTTCGTCAAGGACTATTTGATTTCTACACATATATCAAGTGAAGGAACATTTCAAAGAGCAGCACTTGCTCGTTTTTTGGATGAACACATACCTAATGATAATAGTGCCATTGTTGCTCGTCTGAGAAGAGGAGAGACTTTGACGCTCTTGACTCGTTTTGATGTTTTGACAAGTTTGGCTCAGAATAAGACTATGTTTCAAATACCAGACATGGGAATAAAGGCAAGTGATACGCTGATTCCTGATTATTTGGTTGAGGAATACCCGGATGACTTGATTGATGGCGAAAAATGGGGTATAATGAAGATAGTTTATATGATGCCTCAAGAGAATAAACGAGGATATGTGGAAATGGTAAATTTCAAGCCTTTTCGCCCGATGCAGAAGTTAGATATGAATTATATACGCCAATGCCGTTCCAAATTTACCTTGGAAGAATGGGTCGATGTCTTGATTTCTGCAATGGAGTACACGCCTTCTGCTTTTAAAAATATGACGCAGAAATTGGAATTTGTCACACGCTTGCTTCCATTTGTTGAACCTCGTTTGAATCTTATTGAGCTTGCACCAAAGGGAACAGGTAAAAGTTACGTGTTTGGCAATCTTTCAAAGTTTGTGTGGCTAGTTAGTGGTGGAAAGGTATCTCGTGCTAAGTTGGTTTACGACAAATCGACAAAAGCTCCAGGTATTATGCGTTTTTATGACCTTGTGGCATTTGATGAAATATCATCCATTACATTCTCTGATAATTCAGAGATGCAGTCATTCTTGAAGAACTATTTGGAGTATGGTCGTGCTACCGTTGATAATTATGAATTTATGTCAGAATGTGGATTAATGTTGCTTGGTAACATATTGTTATCTCAAGACAATCAGCCATTAGACTATCGGTATTTTGACTCATTACCAGAAGTTTTTAGAGAATCAGCCTTACTAGATCGTTTCCATGGAATGATTGAGGGTTGGTTGCTTCCTCGTATCAATGTAGATATGGCATTGCATGATTGGACTTTAAATGTAGAGTTCTTTTCAGAGGTATTACATCATTTACGTACAGAGTCTGTCTATTCTCAGATTGTAGATGAAGTAGTGGTTGTGCCTAAAGGGGCGGATATGCGACATACGAAAGCAGTAAAAAGAGTTGCAACTGCATATTTGAAACTACTTTTCCCACATGTTACATCAGTAGATGAATTAGATTTGAATGATTTCAATGTATATTGCTTGCAGCCAGCTATTCACAGACGAGATATAGTAAGAGAGCAATGTAGTAATATTGATGCAGAATCATCGTTCTCAAAACCAATGCCAGAGTATACGATAATTTCAAGTTTATAGTTTTTTTTAATAGTACTCAATTGATGTGTGGTATGAAAATGTAATAATAACTATTAGATACAATAAAAAAATGTTGGAAGGATTTACTAAAGAAGAATTGGAGGAATACAAGAAAGAGTGTCAGGAAAAGTATGATAAGCTTTTCAAGGAGACCTTGCAAAAGGCTTTTACTGGTGAGATTGGCACGAATACGCAGATGGTCGATGAATTGAAAGACCTCAACATGCGTTATTGGAATGAGATGAATGATTATACAGATGAGTATGTGAATGATCTTGATGGTGGCTTCATTGAACATTTTAAAAAAGCAGAGGAGGATGGTAAGAATGTTATTCTTGAAGCGAAGGATTGTCTTGAGTGTTTAGGGATTGCTACGAAAGTGCTAAACAGAGAAGAGTGGCGAGACGAAAATCTGAATCCTGTTGACGAGTATGGTAACCGACTGTCTCAAGATGGAGAACATCGTGTCTTTGAGGTAATAAAGGGTAATAAGTGATGTAGTTTTAGGTGTCTGCGTTTTACATATTAACTCCCTATATAATTAGTTCATTAAGAGCTGTATTATATGGAGAGTAATGCAAAAGAAAATGATTTTATCGCTTATCCCATTAAAAGTCCTCCAAATATTTGGCAGTTTCTGATAATTGTCTTATCTTTGCCATCGGATTTAATGACAATAGGTTATGAAACAGGCAGAAGAACGATATATCAGCTTGCTTACCGACTTTGGTTTCAAGCGCATCTTTGGTACAGCTCCCAACAAGGACTTGCTCATCAACTTCTTGAACGCTTTGTTTAAGAAGGAGCAGGTGATTACGGACGTGAAGTACTTGAATAGTGAGAAGGTGGGTGATGTCTATACGGATAGAAAGGCTATCTTCGACGTTTACTGTGAGAATGAAAAGGGTGAGAAGTTTATCGTAGAGATGCAGAATGCATACCAGAAGTATTTCAAGGACAGGTCTCTTTATTACGCTACCTTCCCTATTAAGGAACAGGCTCCGAAATCGGCAGACTGGGACTTCAAGTTGCAGCATGTGTATGTGGTGGCGTTGCTTAACTTCGATATGCAGGATGAGGCTTTCGACAAAAGAAAGATATCCCATGATGTTGGGTTGCTTGACAAGAAGACCAAGAAGGTGTTTAATGATAAGCTGACATTCAAGTATGTGGAGATTGCGAAGTTTGACAAGCCTTTGGATAAGCTTCGTACGCTCTATGACAAATGGTTGTTTGCCTTGAA
The DNA here is from genome assembly GCA_002297965.1 of Candidatus Segatella papionis. Classification (GTDB taxonomy): domain Bacteria; phylum Bacteroidota; class Bacteroidia; order Bacteroidales; family Bacteroidaceae; genus Prevotella; species Prevotella papionis. The sequence goes on along the minus strand of DBLF01000106.1, from coordinate 21,103 downwards.
GAATCTCTCTCGTTTGGAGAACCGACCAAAGGAACTGCGTGACAAAATCTTTGACAAGCTTTTTGCTGAGGCTGAGATAGCCAAGTTTTCTCGCAAGGAGTTGATGGAATACGAGGATAGCTTGAAGGCTTATCGTGACATCAAGAATTCGCTGGATACGGCTATTGAGAAAGGTAGAGCGGAAGGTAGGGCGGAAGGTAGGGCGGAAGGCAAGGCTGAGGCTAACTTTGAGACTGCCCGAAAAATGTTGGCTGATGGAATGCCTAATGATGTTATCATGAAATATACTGGTCTTTCTGAAGATGATTTGAGAGACCTTAATAAATAAAAGTTGCTGAAAAATATCCCTTATTCCCTCACCAATGCATGGCGTAATGAATGTAAGGGCTTGATAGATAGGAGTATGCTATGATGAGTGATGGGTGATGGATGGCTAAAAAATGAAGCTATCCATCGCCCATCGCCTTTTGATGGAGTATATATCTGCTGATAAATTTAGCAATATCAGCTGCTAGGCATGTCAAAAAATCCCATTCGAGAGACGAATATTTTCATAGCCAGAGACGAACATTTTCCTCGAAGGGGACGAAATGTTTCATAGAAGGGCATTTTTTGGCACAGTTTACTATGTCGGCTTATTTCTTTACCCAGGCATCCACTTCTTCCTGTGTGGCGCCATTGAGCAGCTTGCCGTCCTGCCAGTTTACCTCAGGATAGTCCTTGCGGAGGTTCTTGACGGAGTTCTTGATGTCGCTGCCGCCGGAGGTCATGAATGGGATGACGGTCTTTCCCTTCAAGCCGTATGCCTCTACGAAGGTGTTGATGAGGCGTGGGTGGGAGTTCCACCAGTTAGGGTAGCCGAGATAGATGACGTCGTACTGGTCGAGACTAGCCTTGGTCTTCTTGAAGGCTGGGCGCACCTTCGGGTCGTTGTTCTCCTTGCAGCAGCGGGAGGTCTTCACAGTCCAGTCGAGGTCGGCTGCCGAGTATTCCTTCTCTGGCTCAATCTTGTAGAGTTCGCCACCAGTGGCTGAGGCTATCATCTTTGCCACTCCCTCCGTGGTACCTGTAAAAGAGAGATAAGCCACGAGGGTCTTGCTGTCGGTTGCAGCTTTGCTTTCAGTTGTTTCCATATTCATGTTTCCTTTCTTGTTGGCGCAGGCGGTCATCGAGACGAAGAGACCGATGAGGGCTGCCATCATAAATACTATTTTCTTCATGTTGTCTTACTGATTTTATAAAGTTATGAATTCTGCTGCAAAGTTACGACTTTTTCCCTTATACCTTATTATATATATTACGGATGGATTTATCCATATTACATTTTTGATGGGAATCGGATGATGACATCGTTTATATTCCTGTCTTGTCGAAAGGTATGAGGCAAGCGTAGAGAGGAACGTTCACCATCCAGTCTTGAGCCTTGTAAGGAAGCATGGAGTAGCGGAGACCTCTTAGCTCGGGATTGTTGGTGATGAAGGTGCGAAGGGATTTCGACTTCACGTTTACCTCTGCCTTTACTTCTATCGGTACCACATGGTCGTGCCACTGGGTGAGGAAGTCAATCTCTATCGTGGAATTATCTACGGAGTGATAGTAGAGGCTCATGCCTTGGCTCTTAAGCTGCGTGAAGACGTATAGTTCGGTGAAGGCTCCCTTGTATTCCGAGAAAATGCCATCGCCTACCAGCATCGATTCGGCTGAGGTATCTGCCATCGCTCCCATCAAACCCACATCCAGCATAAAGAGTTTGAAGGCATTCTGGTCTTCATAGAACTTGAAGGGGAGGCGAGGGGCGTTTACCCTCTGCGCCTTGTAGATTAATCCTGCGTCCATCAGCCATTGGATGGCCATCTCGAAGTCGGCAGCCCGGGCACTTTTCTTGACAGCTCCGTAGATGAATTTCTTGTTCTCCTTTGCGAGTTGGGCAGGGATGCTGTCCCATACCATATTGATGCGAGGAACTTCTCGACTTGGGGCATGCTTGGAGAAATCACGGCGATAGTCTTGTATGATTTGCTTCTGTATGGTTCTCACTTCTTGGAGTCCCTTTTGCTCCACATGGGCGAGCACGGCGGCTGGCATTCCTCCTACGTAATAATATTGGCGCAGCAGACTGATGAATTCTGTTGAGAGAAGATTGATGACAGTCCAATTGCCTGCTTTTAGAATATCGACCAATTGGCTCTTGCCCATGGCTTCCAGGAATTCAAGGAAGTTCATGGGGTAAAGGCGCAATTCTTCCACTTTTCCGACCGGATAGGATATGCCGCTATGGAGCGACAGACTGAGCAGGGAGCCTGCCACGATGATATGAATGTCGGGGGTGTCTTCGCAGAAAAACTTCAGGGCTTCGAGGGCTTTGGGGCAGTCTTGTATCTCATCCAGTATGACAAGGGTGTCATTGGGGGTGATGTCGGTCTGGCTGATGGCTGAGAGAGCCATCAGCATATCTGCGGTAGTGCCACCTTTCTCGAAGACTTCGGCAGCCTTATGGTCACGGTCGAGGCTGAAGAATGCAAGCTTCTTGTATTCTCGTTTGCCAAATTCTTTCAGAATATAGGTCTTTCCTACTTGTCTCGCTCCATTGAGAATCAGAGGTTTGCGCTCTTCCTTGTTTTTCCATTCGAGCAGTTGATTATAGATGTATCTTTTCATTGTTTACACTTTTTCTAACGAATAATGACTGCTTTCCCACACTTTTTCTAATGAATATTCTGTGGATAGCACATTTTTTCTAATGAATATTCTGTGGATAGCACATTTTTTCTAATGAATATATGCCGCAAAGATACACTTTTTCTAACGAATAGCCAAGAAAAGTTTATTATTTTATTCAAATCGGACACAAGAAAAACGAGAAACAATCTAAATGGCAGTGCTATTTGTCCAAAAAGTCCTTCAAATATTTGGAATTTTTCTTGGTGTTGATGTAAAAAATACAGGTTGCTGGCAAAATCGCCAACAACCCGTATGGAAAGAATTGGAATAGTTCCAACTATACTTTGCGATTACAATCGCTCGCAGAACTCTATCTTCTCCTTGTTGGGACCTTCGATGGTGAAGAATTTCACGCCGTTCTCCCAGAAAGGAAGGCCGTTTACTTGCTGGTCGAGCATGGTGAGGAGTGGAGTGGTGGATGATGCCTCTGCTTCTGTTTTCGCCTTTTCGGCGAGAGCCTTGATTTCATCGAAGAGATCCTCGATGTTCTTCACGTCGATGGCGATGTGGTCGATGGCACCGTACTCCATCTTTGCCTGATGGTTCTGATAGGTCTCTATCATGAGGTTGTGGAGCTGGAGGAAGGCTACTTCCTCAGTGCCGTTCACTGTGCGGAAGGCGATGTTGAAGCCTAATGCCTCGTAAAACTCGATGGTCTTGTTGATGTCGTTGGTAGGGATGCCGATGTGTTGCACTCCCGTAGTAAATCCTTTGATGTTCATGATGTTTTGTATTTTTAGAAGTGAATAATATCTTAAGATAATAGATGATTTCCTTAAAAAGATGATGTCTTTTAAATGGATGATGTCTTTTAAAAGTGGATGATTTCTGCACCTAGCTGAAAGTAGCTCTCGTTGCTCTGTGGGTTCCACATGCCCTTGGCATATACCGGGATGGTGTAGTTGCCTAGCTTGAGGTCGTGGGAGGCTTGCAGCGATACATGCACGATGCCTGCCGTGGTGCCGAAGAAGTGGGAATCCTCGCCAGCCTTGTTGAGGGCGAACGCTCCACCTACTCCTGCATCCACCTTCCACCCATCCTTCTTATAGATGGGATATTCGGCATAGACGAAGGTGGAATACTTCTGCTGGGTGTTGTCGCTGTTGCGGTCGCGACCGAAGATGACGGTGGACCAGCTTAGGAGCAATGGAAACTTCTCCTGCTGGAAGCGATAGCTCAATGTGGCATCGAGGAATCTTCCCGTGGAGTGGGCGGAGTAGTTCCAGTACTCCTTATTATTATAGGTGGCGCCAGGGGAAAAGTTGTATGTGTCCCAGAGGGCGAATCCCCAGCCGCCAGCCTTCAGATTCAGATAATGATTGAACTCCTTGTAGGAGCCTTCCGAGTTGCAGCCGCCCCAGAGCCCGAGGGTAACGTGGTCGTTGGCCATCGTATAACTGAGGTCGGTGAGGAGTACTACGCCGTCGGATACTTCCATGCCACGCCACAGATGGTTGTTCTGCAGGTTGGCTTTGAGATGGAGCTGTGCATGGGCACTTCCCAAGCACGCTCCAATCAACAAAACAATAACTACAATTCTTCTTTTCATGGTCGAACTACAAATTAACTTTTAAACCTAATAAACTTTTGTAATTTTTGAACCTAAAAAACGTTATAAACTTTAAACCGAAACATTTAGAAAAACTTAAACCTAATATCTTGTTGTAAAATAGCTAGTCTTCGCAAGTTCGGGCAAACGAGGATTTACTTGGTAAACTCCTCTGGCAGTTCAGGCATCGCTCCGTTTTGTGTGCAAACGAATGCCGAAACCTTGACTGCCAATTCATGTGCCTCTCTTACGCTCTTGCCCTTCAGAATGCTTGCCACGAAAGCACCGGTAAACGAGTCGCCAGCTCCCACAGTATCGGCTACCTCCACCTTCGGAGTCTCGATGAACGATTTCTCGCCAGGGGTGAATACGTAGCTGCCGTTTACGCCGCAAGTGAGGATGAGCATCTTCAGATTGTACTTGCCCATCAAGAGCCAGCACTTGTTTTCTAGGTCGATGCCTGGATAGCCGAAGAGACGGCTGATGGTGATAAGCTCCTCGTCGTTGATTTTGAGGATGTTGCATCGCTTGATGCTTTCGGTGATGATTTCCTTGGTGAAGAATCCTTGGCGCAGATTGATGTCGAAAATCTTCAGGATGCCATTCTCCTTAGGCATGGCATCGAGGAAACGATAGATGGTGTTGCGAGATACTTCGTTGCGCTGAGCGAGGGAGCCGAAGCAAGCTGCCGTGCAATGCTTTGCCTTCTCTTCTAGGGTAGGAGTGAAAGGGATGTTATCCCAAGCTGCTCCTTCCTTGATGTCGTAGCAAGGGATGCCGTTGTCATCGAGCGTTACCTGTACGGTGCCTGTAGGATAATTCACTTGCTCTATGTTGTAGTTGAGGTGATGCTGGTTAAGCTCGCTGACGAGTTCCTCGCCGAGTTCGTCCTTGCCGATGGCGCTGACGGCGCAGCTGTCGAGACCGAACTGCGACACATGGTAAGCGAAGTTGGCAGGAGCGCCACCGAGTTTCTTACCTTCTGGGAGGACGTCGAAGAGTGCCTCACCGATACCTATTACTGATTGTTTCTTTTCCATATTGTTATTCGTTGTTTTTATTTTAAAATTGTTAGAGATGTCTTTGTCTGATTTCTGGTGCAAAGATAGAAGTTTTCTGTAGTCTCCGCAAAGAAAATTTCGCTTTATTCTTTGGGAACGATTGCGGGAACGATTGCAAAATCTGCAATCGTTTGCAAGTATTGTTTTTAGCCTCGTTCTTGCATCCCTAAGAATGCTAGCTGGAGTTGTCAATTTGGGTCTTTTAATATTCTTTTTCTCTCAAAAATGCTTGCTTTTAGAAGAAATGTAGTATCTTTGTGCCCAACTTATTAGCAACAACTTCAATCAAATAGCTGACAAAAGGAAAATGAAACACGTAACTATCAAAGACATAGCCAAGTCGCTCTGCATCTCGGTTTCCACCGTGTCCAGGGCGTTGACCGACGACAAGAACATTCGCAAGGAGACTCGCGACATGGTGGTGGAGGAGGCTAAGCGCCTCGGCTACAAGCGAAATCCTGTGGCGATGAACCTGAAGATGGGGCGCACGAACACCGTGGGTGTCATCGTGCCGGAGATGCATACCCCTTATGCCTCGCAGGTGCTCAAGGGCATACAGGAAGTGCTCTATAAGCGTAACCAAAAGGTGATGATTGCCGAGAGCGACGAGAGTGCGGAGCGGGAACTGGAGAACCTGAAGATGATGGAGCAATACATGGTGGACGGCTTGATTGTGAGCCTCTGCAGTTATCGCAAGAACATCGAGATGTACAAGCAGCTTGCCGAGGAGGGCATGGCCATTGTCTTCTACGATCGCATCCCTTATGGTCTCGACATGCCGCAGGTGCTCGTAGATGACAACATCGACTCCTATTTCATGGTGGAGCACTTGATTCGATTGGGCAAGAAGCGCATCGCCTATCTGCAGGGACCCGACGACATCTACAATGCCTATCAGCGAGGCTTGGGCTATCGGGAGGCGATGGAGAAGTTCAAGCTTTTCGACCCGCAGCTCATCGTGAAGACGGGCATGACCTTCAAGGATGGAGCCGACGCCGTGGATAGGCTTATATATAATAAGGTGGAATTTGATGCCATCTATGCTTTTACCGATACATTGGCAATAGGGGCGCAGAACCGATTGCGTGCCTTGGGCAGGAAGGTGCCGGAGGATGTCTTCGTGGCTGGTTTCTCGGGTACGGAGCTGAGCACCATCGTATCGCCACAGATCACGACCATGGAACCGCCGCTGGTGGAGATGGGCAAGCAGGCTGCCGAACTGGTGATGGAGAAGATTAACAATCCCGAGATGGAGAACAAGCAGGTGGTGCTGAAGACGGAGATGAAATGCAGGGAATCGACAGGAGAAGGTTAAGCGGATTGCAAATCCGCAAAATAATTTGGTCGAACATTGTTTGACGACGGATTGCAAATCCGTCGAATCGCCTAGCGGAAAATGTTTCTTACAATGTTATGAGATACTTTCAAACGTTTGCAGAAATTGGAAACGTTTGCGGGAACGTTTGCATTTTCTTTCTCAAAAAAAAGTATTGCCATGTTGTTTTTTTGCAATATCTTTGCAATTGAAAAAGCGAAGAAAGGCTGCACTCGACAAAGCTCAAGCGAGCTTGGCTTTGTTCTCGTTTGCACTTCCTTTGCGGCAGAAATCAGAGATAAGAGCACTCTTCTAAGAGATAAAAGTATTCTTCTAAGAGATTAAAAAGCTCTCTTCTAAGAGATAATTCTCTAGAGATGCCATCTCTCTTTCTCAAGCGAATAAACAATATTAATAACAACTAGCAATACATTAAGATTATGGCAAATCAAACAGTTAATGGTTATTCTTATAACCGCAATCAGGTGAAGGCAGGTATCCTGCATTTTGGAGTTGGTAACTTTCATCGTGCTCACTTGGAGTACATGACCAACAAGCTCTTGGAGAACAACACCCAGCAGAACTGGGGTATCTGCGGAGCGATGATTCTCCCTGGCGACGACCGCCTCTACCACGCCCTGAAGAAGCAGAACGGCGAATACACCCTCACCGTTTGCGGACGCGACGACAGCATCAACGTCTATAAGATTGGTGCTCTCGTGGAACTCTACTGGGGCATCGAGGAGCAGGAGCAAATCCTCCAGAAGATTGCATCCAAAGATATCAAGATCATCACCCTAACCATCACCGAAGGCGGATACAACATCTCCCGTCAGACGGGTGAGTTCATGCTCGACAACGCTCAGGTGGCTCACGACATCGTGAACCCTGGCAAGCCTGTCACTGCCTTCGGATATGTTGCCGAGGGATTGCGCCGTCGCAAGGCAGCAGGCAATGGTCCTATCACCATCCTCTCTTGCGACAACCTCCAGCATAACGGCAATACGGCACGCAAGGCTTTCATGACTTTCGTTGAGGCTCAGGACAAGGAACTCGCAGCTTGGATGGAGGAGAACGTCACCTTCCCTAACTCGATGGTAGATCGCATCACCCCAGCCACTCGACCTGAGGACATCGAACGCTTGAATGCCCAGAATGGTACTCACGACGAGGCTCCTGTATATTGCGAGGACTTCATCCAGTGGGTAGTGGAGGACAAGTTTGTGGCGGGTCGCCCTGCCTGGGAGACTGTTGGCGCACAGATGACCGACGATGTGACAGCTTTCGAAAACATGAAGCTCTCGCTCTTGAACGCTTCCCACACCTTGCTCTCTTATCCATCTTTCCTCGCTGGTTATCGCAAGGTAGATGCTGCCATGCACGACAAGAGAATCAAGAAGTTCGTTCGTGCCTTTATGGACGAGGACATCACTCCATACGTTCCGGCTCCTAAGGATACCGACTTGGAGGCTTACAAGCAGTGCCTCGTAGAGCGTTTCGCCAACCGTATGGTGAGCGACCAGGTGGCTCGTCTCTGCTTCGACGGCGCCAGCAAGTTCCCAGTCTATGTAATGCCTAACTTGGAGAAGATGATTGCCGACGATGCTTCTGGCAAGCGCACTGATGTGGAGTTCAAGCGAGTGGCTTACCTCTTCGCCGCTTATCGCCACTATCTGAAATATAAGGTGGATGACAAGGGGGCAGCCTACGAGGTAGCCGACCCATGGCTCACCGTAGATGACTGGAAGCTCATCGAGAGCGACAATGCCATCGACTTCCTCGGTGTGTCTGCCTTTACCAGCACCGATCTGAAGGCGGCTCCTCACTTCACGGAACTCTATCAGAAGATGGTAGAGGATATCAAGGAGAAGGGAGCAATGCAGGTTTTGGAAGAAGAAATTCTGTAAGCGAACAAGTATTGCTCCTGGTATTAGGAAATAAACTATTTGTTTCTAGATAAAACTATTTGTTTCTAGATAAAAGTTATTTTCCTCTAGATAAAATCTTCGTTCAACGACGTTGAACCGCCGTTCAACAGTTTTGAACGGACATTCAACGACGTAGAACGAAGATTTTTCCTAGAAGGAGAGACTGTTAGCTCTAGGATAGAGAAGTTAAACATTTAGAAGTTAAAACGTTTCTTTTTAGCTATATACCTATTCTCTTATGAAACAATCGTCGATTACGTTCAAGAGCGCAGGACCTTTCCTCCTCTTGACATTCATATACTTTATCGTAGGATTCCTGACCACGGTCAACGGACAATGTCAGGGACCCTTGAAGGTGGCGTTTCTCTCCGAAGTGACGGCTACCAAGAACTCGCTTGCCACACTCATCTCCTTTGCTTTCTTCCTAGGCTATTTGCTCAATAGTGCGAAAACAGGACGAATGCTCAACAAGATAGGTTACAAGCCTACGCTCGTTCGTTCGATGATGGTGATGGTACTTGGCTTGGGCTTTTATTTCGCCTCGGCGGTCATCGCCGAATATTGGGGTGGGGCTGGCGTACATATCTCCAAGGACTTTGTGCCTTATGGATACTTCGTATTCCTCTTCGGTTCCTATCTGATGGGTACTTCGGCAGCGATGCTCCAGGTGGTTATCAATCCTTATATCGCTGCCTATCCATTGCCAGGCACACAGCCTGTGCAGCGTATGAACTTTACCTGTGCCGTGAACAGTTTCGGAACCACCATCGCCCCGTTCTTCGTGACGGGCGTGATGTTCGCAGGGGTATCGCTCGACAGCGTCTCTGCCGATCAGCTCACCCTGCCATTCCTTGTGATGATGCTCATCATCGCCATTACTACATGGAGTACATCGAAGGCTAATCTTCCTGATATTGAGGGAACTAGAGAGACCGACTCAAGCAATGCTGAATCTAGCGAAAGCACAGCCAATGGCAATGAGCAGAATGCTTCTGCCGACAAAAAACGCAGCATCTGGTCGTTCCGCCACTTGAAATATGGTGTCATCACCATCTTCTGCTACGTAGGTACAGAGGTGGGTATCGGCAACAATATGAACCTCCATGCGATGGACTTGATGAGTCATGGCTGCGACCTCTCTCCAGCCTTGCTCGCCACACTCTATTGGGGCGGATTCATGGTGGGACGTATGGTCTCTGCATCGCTCAAGAACGTGGCACCTCGCCCTATGCTCCTTGCGGTGACCGTGGCTGCCATTGCGCTGATGACTACTTCCATGCTTACAGAGAACCTTTGGTTGATGGCAGCGGTGGGATTGTTCCATAGCGTGATGTGGAGCTGCATCTTTACCCTCGCCGTAGATGGATTGAAGGAATACACCTCCAAGGCATCGGGCATCTTTATGATGGGTGTGTTTGGTGGAGCCGTCTTCCCAGTCATCCAGGGCTTGCTAGCCGACTATGTAGGCTCATGGCAGTTTACCTGGCTCGTGCCTTTGGCTTGCGAGTTTGTGATACTGTGGTATGGACTGGTGGGATATAAGAAACAAGAAAGTTTGGAATAAGAAAAAACTTGTTCCTTGTCACTTTACTAAGATAATAAACTATAAAAAACCTCGGAAAGCTTGGGCTTTTCGGGGTTTTTTCTTATCTTTGCCTAATAGAAAGTAGTAGGATTGATAATTTTGATAAACGATAAAGCTTATGCAGAGAAAAATACTCACTAGATACAGAAGAATGATAGAGATGCTTCGTAAAGTGCCCTATACGATGCAGATGCTATGCGCTTTGTGTTTTGGATTGCTCGTGGGCTATGTGCTGCAAGATTTTCCGCAGTTTGTGGGGGATGTGGTGAAGCCTATTGGTAACTTTTTTCTCTATGTGCTAAAGCTCATTGTGATACCGCTGATGGTGCTAACCATCGCTTGCAGTATTGTGGCAGAGAAGAAGAAGGCAAAGGTGGGTAAAATAGTTGGCTTTGCTGCTGTATGCTTCATGCTTACTACGCTGACGGCTAGTGTGCTGGCAACATGTCTGGCAGAGATGATGAGGGAAGTATATCCTTTGTTTCATTCATCCCAGTATCTTCCAGCCTTGCAGTCGCAATCTTCTTTCTTTAACCGTCTTTCGGCAGCTTTCATGCAGAACATTCTTTCTGCTGTCACATCGGGCAATGTATTGCTGTTTATTCTTATAGCCTTTGTCCTGGGCTTCACACTTTTGATTTTTGGCGACAAGGTGAGCCGAGTGAGTGCGCTGTTGGAGAAGGCTAATAGCCAGATACCTAAGGTGCGTTCATGGTTTCGCAAAATAGCTCCAGTGGCAATGTTCTTTATGTTTGCGGCAATAGTGGCATCGTATGGAGCTGAGGTCGTGGGTACTTACTCTGCCTTTGTAGGGGCATGCTACTTTTGCTACATCGCTTTCACTTTGTTGGTCTATATGCCGCTGGTTTATTTTCTGGGTGGTGTCAATCCTCTTCACTTTTTCTTGTCAATGCAGCGTCCTGTTATGTTTGCTATGGCTACGGAGTCGAGCATCGTTACCATTCCATATAGTATCAAGGCATCGCAGTATATGGGTGTTGATGAGCGGTTGAGTCGTTTGATTATTCCGCTGGGAGCGACATTTCATCTCGATGGTTCGGCGATATACTTGGCTGTGTCAAGCGTCTTTGTGGCTGCTTGTTATGGCATTCCTCTTACGATGTCGAGTTATGTAATGATCATCCTTGCTTCTTGCCTTGGTTCGCTTTGTGTGGTGGGTATCCCAGGAGGTTCGTTGATAATGCTTCCATTGGTTTTCGCTGCTGTCGGCATTCCTATGGAGGGTGTCGCGTTGGTGGCTGTTGTCGATAGATTGGTGGACATGGGACGTACTGTGGTCTCCGTGATGGGTGATGTGGTGTGTACTGTGATTGTGCAGCGATTTTGCAAAAATGGATAGAAACAAAAAAGTCTCAACTTATATGGTTGAGACTTTTTTGTTTTTAGCCTATTTATTTCTCCTACTTTTGGAATATCCTATCATCTACGATGGTACCAATTTTATTGCTGTCTTGCTTTCACTGCTTCTGCCAATTGTTGCAAGGCTTGCTGCAACACGCTTCTTGGCGCAGCTACGTTGAGGCGCATAAAGCCCTCACCGCCAGGACCGAACATCTCGCCGTCGTTCAGGGCAAGGTGTGCCTTGTCGATGAAAAGGTCGAGCAGCTCGTCGTGCGAGAGATTCAAATCTCGGCAGTTGAGCCATACCAGGAACGAAGCCTGCGGGCGCAATGGTCGGATGCCTGGGATGTTTTCTTTGCAGTAATCCTCTACGAAGCGAATGTTCTCCTCGATGTAGGCGAGCATTTGCTTGCGCCATTCCTCGCCATGGCGAAAGGCGGCAATGGTAGCTATCGGAGCGAAGAGGGTAGGCTCGTCTAGCTCGTTGGCAGTGAGCCAAGAGTAGAACTTCTGGCGAATCTCCTCGTTGGGCACAATGGCGTAGCTGCTCACAATACCAGCGATATTGAAGGTCTTGGAAGGTGCCTGGAAGGTGATGCTGATGTTGCGCGCCTTCTCGGATACCGATGCAAACGGGATGTGCTTGTGGCCGAAGATGGCCATGTCGGCATGAATCTCGTCGCTGATAACCAATAGGTGGTGCTCGTAGCAGAAGTCGGCGAGTCGCTGCAGCGTCTCCTTGCTCCAGGTGATGCCGCCTGGGTTGTGAGGATTGCAGAGGATGAGCACTTTGCATTTCTCGTCGCATACTTCGGCAAGATTGTCGAAGTCCATGTCGTAATATCCGTCCTCTCTCATCTTCAGCGGATTGAATACTACCTCTCTGCCGTTGCCTTCAGGGGTGAGGCGGAAAGGATGATACACGGGAGGCTGGATGATCACCTTCTCGTCGGGCTTCGTAAAGACATTCACTACGAGGCCAATACCCTTAACGATACCTGGGATGAACTTGATCCACTCTCGTTCCAAGTTCCACTGGTGGTGGTCGCGCACCCAGTCGATGATGCTCGGCAGAAAGTCCTTTGGCTCCATGGTGTAGCCGAAGAGCGAGTGCTCCAGTCGGGCTTTCAGTGCGTCGGTAACAAAGGCTGGTGTCTCGAAATCCATGTCGGCCACCCAGAGAGGCAGCAAATCGTCTCTTCCCCAGCGTGGCAGCAATGCCCCATGCTTGAGGTCGTCGCTGCCTGAACGGTCGATTATCTTGTCAAAATTATATTCCATAAGTTTCTTCGCATCTAATATTTGATGATTCATCATCTATCATGAGATAAATTGTCATCTAATAATTGATGATTTACCATCTATTATTTGTTATTTCTCATTTTCTCCTAGTGCCTGCTTGATATCTTCGAAGAGATCGTCCACATCCTCCAAGCCGATGCTCAGGCGAATGGTGGTGTCCTTCACGTCCATCGACTTGCGCATGCTCTCTGAGAATCCGCCGAAGATGGTGCTGGCAGGATGGATGGCTAGCGAGCGATTGTCGAAGAGGTTGGTGGCACGATGGATGAGCTTCAGATTGTTGAGGAACTGGAAGCAAGCCTCCTTGTCGGCTAGGTCGATGCAAATCATGGCTCCCGCTGTCTTTCCAAATTGTCGTTGGGCAAGCTCATGGTAAGGGTTGTCTTCCAAACCTACATAGTTGACGTACTGAATCTTGGAGAGGGTCTGCAATTTCTTGGCAAGCTCCAAGGCGTTGTTGCTCTGCACACGGTAACGGGCATCGAGGGTCTCTAGTCCGATGGTCTGCATATATGCCACCTGTGGGGTCATGTAGGCACCGAAGTTGAAGAGCATCTCGCCGTAGAGGCGCTTGGCGAAGTCGCCATTATATGGAGTGCCGTAGTCGATGACAAGTCCACCCAATGAGGTGGCACCACCGCTTACGTACTTAGAACTGGAAACCACTTCTATATCCACTCCCAGGCTCTTGGCTGAGAATTGAGTGAAAGGTATCACCGTGGTGTCGGCTACAACCGGTACGTTTTTCTCATGAGCCACTTCGGCGAGTGCTTTTAGGTCGGCTACCTCTAGCTGAGGGTTGGTCAAAATCTCAAGGAATACACAGCAGGTATCCTCATCGATGCTTTCACGCACTGCCTCGATATTCGTGAGGTCGCGAAGGCGAACCTTTACGCCAAAGCGGCGCAGAGTACCAACAAGAAGGGCATAGGTGTTACCGAAGAGGTGCTTCGAGGTAACGATGTTCTTGCCCTGTGCGGCAAGTGCCATGATGGTGTTGCTGATGGCTGCCATACCCGAGTTGAAGGCGGTGGCGTGAGCGGCATCTGTAAGGGCTGCCACGCGTCGCTCTAGATTGGTCACGGTAGGATTCTCCACACGTGAGTAGTCGGGTGCCTTGATTTTGTCTGTGAAGGCTTCCGACATCATGGCTGCGTTGTCAAACTCATAGGCGAGGGTGTTATATACGGGTACGCTGAGCGCATCGTATGCATCACGGCGCTCATACTGCAAATGGATTGCTTGTGTCTGTTTCTTCATTATTCTATTTCTTTTTGTTTTCTGCTATTTTGTGATAATATTACTAATTATGGGCGATATTCTTACTATTTGTATGAAAAATCGTTTGCAAAAGTACAAAAAAATAATCAAATAGACTAGCTTTCGCATAAAAAAACGAGCTGCGTTGCCCAAAAAGTGCACCACAGCTCGCTAATGAGTATGATTAAATGATTTTACAAGTGTTCTTATTGACCTCCAGCTCCGCCTACTTGCATTCCTTCTTTTTTCTCCTGGAAGTCGTTGCTGATGTTGGACTTTATCTGTTTGAATTGTTTTTTGGTGTTGCCGAATCTCCAAACCACACTCAATCTTATCTCTCGCAACGCTACCTTTGCACTCATCGTCTGCACATAGTTGCTGCCTACTGCCTTTTGGTTGATTTCAAGTTTGTCGCCCAATGGTGTAAGGTACATCAAATTGAGAATCAGCTTGTCCTTCACGAGTGCTTTCGAGAGGGTGGTGTAGATGAACGAAGTACCACCATGGTAGCCCTGGAGATTGTAGGTCTTGCTGGAAAGTATGGAACCGATAGTCCACTCGATGTCGGCTGGCAGGGTTTGCTGCAGATTGATCATCGAGTTGGTGCTCCATCCACTGTTCTTCTGACCGAGTTGGTCGCTGCTTAGATCGCTATAGCTTACGCTCCCGTTGAGCATCAAGCGGGTCTTCTTGAAGATGAGCCAGTTGGCGAACACATTTAGGCTGGTGGTCTTCTGCTTGGTCACGTTGCCGTAGGTGGTGTTCAGCAGGTGGTCTGCATCGAGGAAGGAGTATTGCGAGATGCCATTGTTGCAGAAGGTGTAGCCCAACGTGGTGCTAAGCATCAGCTTGGCGGTGTAGTAATTATACACTATGTTGATATGGTGAGACTTCTCCACCTCCAAGTCGGTATTACCGTATTTGATGGTCGTAGGATTGCTGCGGTCCACGTATGGGTTGAGGTAGGAGATGCCTGGACGAACGATGCGCAGATTGTAGTTCACACCAATGTTCATGCCAGCGCCCAGCGAATAGGAGAGGGTGGCATTAGGTACGATGGTACCATAGTTCTTCTTGAAATCCTCGCCGTTGCCTTGCTCGAATGTTACTTTCTCCCAGGTATGCTCGTATCGAGTGCCCAACTTGGTGCCCAGGTTCCCAAACTTTCCGTTCCATTCTGCGTAGGCGGCAAGGATGCTTTGCTGGTTCTTGTATTCCATACTGTTGTCGGGGTTCAGAGTCTCGTTCTTGTCAGCGTCAATGTCGTAGTACTTGGAGTCCGACTTGTTGATGCGTGTGATGAACTTTCCGCCGAAATTCAGTTTTTGAGTCTGGCTGAGCGATTCCGTGAAGTCTGCCTGGAATGTGTGCTCCGTACCCCTGGCTCTATTCTTGGAGAAGAGGTCGTTGAGTGTGATGCCCGTAACTCCGTTCTTGTCTTCGTAAAAACGGTATTCGTCGTTTTTTGTTGGGTTGGTGCTGAATAGGTAGCTCAGAATCATATAGCTGGAGCGTTGCTTGTTGAAGAAGCGTTGGTAGTCGAGGCTTCCGTTGAAGGAGGTGCTTCCCACCTTCTGTCTCATATCGCTGCCATATTCGAATCCATTGCCATAAATGCCGCCAGCCATCTGTGTACGAGGATTGCCGTTCATCTTCTGCCCGAAGGTAGTGATGCCTGCATTGAATCCGATGTTGCTCAGTGAGTCTATCTCGTAGCCCAGGCTGATGTCGCCCATGCCGAAGGGCTGTTTCATCTTCGACTTCTGGTAGTAGTGCATCTGGCTGCCATCGGTGTAGATTTGGTCCATATCGATCTCTGTGCCATTGCGTTTGCTGTAGTCATACAGACCGTGTGCGCTATAGGTGAGTTTACCTTGTTGCCCACTGATGAGGGCGGATACTTGCTTGGTGTTGCTACCATAAGAGAGGCTCATACTGCCGTTGTAGCCATTGGTCAAGTCGTTGCCGCCAGCACCATTTGTGTTCTGCTTGTTGAGTATGATGTTGAGTACGCCGCCTGTGCCCTCGGCATCGTACTTGGCACCGGGGTTGGTGATGACTTCTATGCTCTTGACCATAGTGGCTGGCATCGCCTTGAATATCTGCGAAGGGCTGCTGGTAAACATCGGGTTTGGCTTGCCATCTACATATACTTTAAAGTTGCTGGATCCATTCACAGTGATGTTGTCTTGTCCATCTACCGTTACCATCGGAACCTTGCGCAGCATATCAAGTACGGTGGAGGCCTTGGCTTCTGCATCTTCCTGCACGTTGTAAGTCATTCTGTCTGCCTCCATCTTTACTAGTGGCTTGGATGCAACCACGGTCACAGCGTTGAGATCCACGTCTTTCCAAAGAGAATCCTTACGCTCTGTGTCGGTCTTGGCGGTTGCACTCTGGGATGCAGGGCTACTTTGGGTAGTCGGGGTGCCTGCAATCGTGTTGCTGCTCTGTGCGAAGCTTTCGAGTGCCCCGGTGAGCAATGTGCTCAATAATATGATTTTTTGCTTCTTCATACTTACTTGATCTTTCTTACTTTTTCTTATCTTTATGTTTCTATGTCTTCTGTTAAGACGCATTTTTAGGAGAATTGGTTGCAAAGTACAGTCTTTTTTGTACAACTTTATTCATCCTGTTTGCAAAGGTATGGCTTTTTGTGGAGAGGACAAAGAGAAAACTAGAGTTTAACTCAACTATAACACATTATCTGCTGACGTTAACTTAGAGATAACATTCATATTAATATTTTGCAAAAATGTTAGGAATCGAAGGCATAAGATGTGCAAAATGTAAGTTTTTGTAAGTCTAGGGACGTTTCTTTTGACTTTTGTTCGATTATCTCGCGATTTCTTTGTACCTTCGCAGCTGAAAAGGAAAACTAGCCAGAAACGAAAATGAAAGCTAGCGAGTATTTACGAACAAGTTGGCAAGAAACAAGAATCAAGCAAAGAAAAATCAAAATAAATATATAGATATGCAACAAATAATTTTCAAAAAGTCAAGAACTTATGTCTTGGCTTTTTCTTTGAGCGCAGCTCTTTGTGCCTCGCTCTCGGTAAATGCAGACACCATTGAGGTGCAGAAGTTGAAACATGCAGGTCCTTATCCCGTGGCAAAGCCTTGGATGGCAGACAGCGTGGATGTAAAGGGAGATAATTATTCTATGGAGAAACTGCTCGACTCCCCATTGTCTTTCACCTTATTAAATAAGGGCACGGAGGTTGCTGCTTCCCAGCTTCTGGAAAATACAGGCAGTAAGCAAGATGCACTTCACTTGGCTTCCTTCACCATAGACAATGCGAGCCGTACCCAAGCTACCATCGAAGTGAAAGGCTTGAAGCAATACCGTCTCTATGTGGATGGCGAGCAGTTGAAAGTGAATGCTGATAAGGCTGAAACCATCTTGATGCCTTCCACCCATACCGTGGTCATCAAGTATCTTACGGCATCGACATCGTCTTCGGGTGTCAAGGTGAGTGTTACCACCGTCGATGGCAAGCAGCTCAGCATAGGCGAACAGGCCGCATCCACCAAGCGTGCCTATAATATATATGATGTAATCTGTGCCCCAGTATATCCTAGTGTGCAGATGTCGCCTAACGGCAAATGGATGATTGTGCGCAAGACTTGGGTGGACCGCCAGGGCAAGAACCAAGGTGTCAACGAGGTGAGAAATTGCCAAACCAACAAGGTGGTGGCTTCTTTCGAGGAGAGCGTCAAGTGGATGCCTCGCTCTAACAAAATGTATTTTACCCAGAAGGATGCCGAGGGTAAGTTGCAGCTAATCACCATCAATCCTCTCAGTATGGAAAGGGAAGTGATGGCTACGGAAATACCCGACGGATGGTTCCAGTTTACCCCCGACGAGAAGTCGCTCATCTATATGCTTACCACCGAGGGGAGAAAGAAGGATCCTCAGGTATATGAAGTGAAGGAACCTGACGACCGACAGCCTGGATGGAGAGACCGCAGCAACTTGGCTAAGTTCGACCTAGCAACGGGTATGCTCCAACCGCTCACCTTCGGCTACCACAATGTGTATCTCAACGATATCTCTTCCGACTCTCGCTATTTGCTTATCGGCAAGAACGAGGAGCGACTCACCAAGCGTCCTTCCACCCTCACTTCCATCTACCGCCTCGACCTCACGGATATGAGCGTAGAGACCCTTGTAGATAAGGGTGAGTTTGTGAATGGTGGCGTGTTCTCACCCGATGGAAAGAGCGTGCTCTTTACTGGCTCTCCGGAAGCTTTCGATGGAATCGGCAAGAATGTGGAGGAAGGGCAGACTCCTAGCATGATAGACACTCAGCTCTATCTGATGACTTTGGCAGACAAGAAAGTGCGCCCTCTGACAAAGGATTTCAACCCTAATGTGCAGAGCGTGGAATGGAGCAAGGCGGATGGAAACGTCTATTTCACAGCCGAGGACAAAGACTGCGTCCATCTCTTCCAGCTCAACCCGAGAACAGGAAAATTCTCGCTGCTTAACACTCCTGAGGAATACATCAAGAGCTTCTCGCTGGCTTCTGCCGCTGCCGAAATGGCATTCTCTGGCCAAAGCGCTTCCAATGCCGACCGCCTCTATAAACTGAACACCAAGGCTCTGAAAGCACAGCTCGTGGATGACCTCAGCGCTCGTGAGCTGAAAGACGTAGAACTAGGGGAGTGCAAAGCTTGGAACTACGTGAATTCTCGTGGCGATACCCTTTGCTGCCGCTACTATCTGCCGCCGCACTTCGATGCCAACAAGCAGTATCCGATGGTAGTGAACTATTATGGAGGTTGCAGTCCTACCAGCCGTACTTTCCAGAGCCGTTATCCTCACCATGTGTATGCGGCGATGGGCTATGTGGTCTTGGTGGTGAATCCAAGTGGAGCCACGGGATTCGGACAGAAGTTTTCTGCTCGTCATGTCGATACGGCTGGTGAAGGTGTGGCTGAGGATATCATCGCCAGTACCAAGGCTTTCTGCGATGAACATAGTTTTGTGAATCGTAAGAAGATAGGTTGCATTGGCGCAAGCTATGGCGGTTTTATGACCCAGTACTTGCAGACCAAGACCGACCTCTTCGCCGCCGCCATTTCGCACGCTGGCATCAGTGATCATACCAGCTACTGGGGCGAAGGCTACTGGGGGTATAGCTATAGTGAGGTGTCAATGGCGAATGAGTATCCTTGGACCAATAAGCATCTCTTCGTAGATCAGAGTCCGCTCTATAATGCCGACAAAATCCACACGCCGCTCCTCTTCGTGCATGGCACTGCCGACAACAATGTGCCTGTGGGCGAGAGCATCCAGCTCTATACGGCTCTGAAGTTGCTAGGTCGCCCTACAGCGATGGTGCTCGTGGAGGGTCAGGATCATCATATCATCGACTATGAAAAGCGACTGAAGTGGCAGGACACCATCTTTGCCTGGTTTGCCAAGTGGCTACAAGATGATGGCAGTTGGTGGAAGGAACTGTATGGAGACGAAAAAATGTAAAAGAAATAGCCTAGGGCACATTGCCCTAGGCTATTTCTTTTATTTCTTGCAACTTAGTGAGATGAGCAAGGAGATGAGTGCGAAGGTGACACCAACGAGGCAAACGCCCAGCCAGGAAGCGTGTGTCCATGCCATTCCTGCGAAGAATGTGCCCAATGAACCGCCGATAAAATAGGTGGTCATGAAGATGGTGTTCACACGATTGGCGGCTTGGGGTATCTCTTGTATGCAGCCACTTTGGTTACTGAGCTGCTGACATTGCAGGCCGATGTCCACCAAGACAATGGCAGTGATGAGGCCAATATATGTGTCACGGAAGATGAGCGCCACAGCCCATGCGGCAATCTGCATTCCTGCTCCCGCAAGGCTAAAGTTGCGAATGCCGAATTTAGATACCAACTTGCCCATTCCGCTGGCAGCGATGGCTCCCGCTATGCCGCAGAGTCCGAGCATACCCACCATGTCGCTGTTGGCATGGAAGGGTGGAGCTGCCAAGTGGAAGGCAAGGCACGACCATATCGCCATCATGCTGCCGAAGCCGAAGGCTGCACGGATAGAGTAGATGCGGATGGAAGGGTGGAGGGTGAATATCTCTGCCACCGTTATCATCAAGTCTCGATAGGAGCCCATGAAATTGCGCTTCATCTCGGGCATCATCAAAAGCATCACACCCATGCAGACGACCATGACTAGGGCGGCGATGAAAAACATCTCTCGCCATCCCAACCATTCGCCGATGTAACCGCTGATGACACGAGAGGCCAGTATGCCAGTGAGCAAACCAGAAAGTACGATTCCCATGTTGCGACTTTTGTCCTTAGGTTTCGAGAATTGTCCTGCTATAGGAATGAAAAACTGAGGAATCACGGAACAGGCTCCTATCAGCAGCGAAGCTCCCCAAAGCATCCACACGTTTTTTGCCACAGCCATGATGATTGCCATCAAAGCGGCAATGCTCATATTGGTGAGGATGAGCTTTTTGCGAGAGTACATGTCTCCCAAGGGAATGAGAAAGAACAAACCTAGCGCATAACCTATCTGCGTGATGACAGTGATGAGGTTGGCGCTTTGCTCTCTGATGCCGAGGTCGTGGCGTATCAGTTCGAGCAACGGTTGGTTGTAGTAGCAGTTGGCTACGGTGAGTCCTGCGATGATGGCCATCATCAGGAGAATGCTACGGGGGATGCCCTGGTTTTCTTGTAGTTGTATCATATTCTTAGTGATATTTTGATGCAAAGTTACGAAAAACTTATCGGCTAGCAAAGCTTTCGAAGGTGTTTTTTCTAGAAAGAGAAATATCTTTCTCTCGCGCGTACCTTATTATATAAGACACTTTTGGGGGTTCGAGGGCAGATAGAGGGACTTCTTTCTGATGCGTAAAAACGCCTAAAAGTGTTAAAATGTGGGTGTTCACGAGCACACCAAAAACTTTAACCTTTGTTAGCAGTTTGTAATATGCTGTAAATCAGCAACTTGTATTTTTGTTACAAAATGCCCCTAAAAAAAGTCCCAAAAAAAAGAACAACGTATCG
>DBLF01000084.1:15767-15921 GCA_002297965.1 Candidatus Segatella papionis | reverse complement strand
GAGAGAACACCCTGACCACCAAAACCAGATATAATGATTTCTGTCTTCATTTTGCTATAATTTTGTCCCGATCATTCTACATTCCCGTCGTATCCTTCAGGTCGCCCTTAGGATACTCCTTAAACATATTCTCTTCCATCCACTTGTTGGCCTC
>DBLF01000084.1:4656-15708 GCA_002297965.1 Candidatus Segatella papionis | reverse complement strand
CATACTTGCCTCGAAAGCCTTGCGGATGGCCTTCTTCGCCTTCTTGATGCTTGCCACGGTCTCCACGCTCTGACGGGTAACATAGCAAGTGCCGGTGAGGTGAGAGGCTAGCTCAGTGATGTTGAGTGGATAACCATGGAGGTCTGGCTCACGACCGTAAGGACAGGTTGCCGTCTTCTGACCGAGCAAGGTGGTAGGAGCCATCTGTCCACCCGTCATACCATAAATGGCATTGTTGATGAAGATGACGGCGATATGCTCGCCACGGTTCAAGGCATGGATGGTCTCGCAAGTACCGATGCAAGCCAAGTCGCCATCACCCTGATAAGTGAAGACGAGACGGTCTGGCCACAAGCGCTTGATGGCCGTAGCCACTGCTGGCGCACGACCATGGGCAGCCTCCTGCCAGTCGATGTCCAAATAGCGATAAGCGAACACGGCGCAGCCCACCGGACAGATACCCACCGTCTTATCCTCCATGCCCATCTCCTCGATAACCTCGGCTACGAGCTTATGAACTACGCCATGCGAACAGCCCGGACAGTAGTGCATCGGGGTGTCGTTCATCAGCGTAGGCTTCTTATATACCAGATTCTCTGGTGAAATTATATCATTCATTTTGCTAACTTCTTTAATGCTTCAACGATTTCCTCTGGCTCTGGCACGATGCCACCCAAGCGGCCGAAGTGCTCCACAGGCACCTGACCGTTCACTGCCAAGCGAACATCCTCTACCATCTGACCGGCATTGATCTCTGCCACGAGGATGCCCTTCTTGATCTTGGCAAGCTCGTGGATTTCCTTCTCAGGGAAAGGCCAAAGGGTGATAGGACGGAACAGTCCGACCTTGATGCCCTGCTCGCGAGCGCTCTCGATGCTCTTCTCGGCGATACGAGCGGCACTGCCGAAGGCTACGATGACGTAGTCGGCGTCGTCCATCTGCTCCATCTCGTAGCGAACCTCAGTCTCACGAATCTTCTTGTACTTCTCCTGAAGGGCGATGTTACGAGCCTCCATCACCTCAGGCTTCAGTTCGAGAGAGGTGAGGATATTAGGTTGGCGAGTCTTCGGACGACCGATGGTAGCCCAAGGGCACTCCTTGGCTATCTCCTCCTCGGTGCGACGAGGCTTGATAGGAGGCAGTACAACCTTCTCCATCATCTGTCCGATGACGCCATCGCTCAAGATCATCGCTGGATTGCGATACTTGAAGGCAAGGGTGAAGGCAAGGTCCACAAAGTCTGCCATCTCCTGCACAGAGGCAGGAGCCAAGACAATGACGTTGTAGTCGCCATTGCCACCGCCACGGGTAGCCTGGAAATAATCACTCTGTGATGGCTGGATGGTACCCAAGCCAGGACCGCCACGCTGCACGTTGACGATGACTCCCGGAATCTCCGCACCAGCCATGTAAGAGATACCCTCTTGCATCAACGCCACACCAGGGCTTGACGAAGTAGTGATGACACGCTTGCCGGCACCAGCACCACCATAAACCATATTGATAGCCGCCACCTCGCTCTCAGCCTGCAGAACCACCATACCCGATGTTTCCCAAGGCTTGAGCAGAGCCAGCGTCTCTATAATCTCACTTTGAGGTGTGATAGGATAGCCGAAGAAGCCATCCGCACCACATCTGATGCAGGCATGGGCTATCGCCTCATTGCCCTTCATTAATGTTACTTCTTGATTTGCCATTGTTTAGTCCTCCTTCTTTCGATAAACAGTGATGCAACCGTCTGGGCAGACGATGGCGCACGAGGTGCAACCAACGCAAGCGTCAGGTACAGCCACCTCAACATAGCGATAGCCATGCACATTCACTCGCTTCTGCGACAATGCGATGACCTGGTGAGGACAAGCCTCCACGCAGAGCGCACATCCCTTGCAGCGCTCGGTATCGACTACAATAGCCCCTTTAATCTTGCTCATATTCTATTTCTTTTCTATATTTCTAAGTTAAGACCATATACTTTCTAAGATTTCTACAGAGAGAAGCCTTCCTGTAGCCTCTCGCTGCCCAAATCAAGGATTGTAATAGTCCTTGCAGTAGAAGCTCATGATATTATCGAGCATCTCCTTGGCTGCCACGGCAGGGCTCTCTGGGTCGAGGGCGATTGCCTCCATGTAGCAGTCGAGGGCACGTTTAAAGTCGCCTTGCTTTCGCCAGGCGTTTCCTTCCTGATAATACTGTTCTGCTGTCATTTTACTCTGTATATTTTCTTGTTTTGCTGTGCGAAATTACGAAAATAAAGCTAAGAAAAAGAATAAAAGCGTAAGTTTTAAACTATATTAATGTAGTTTTTCCTAAAAATGCGCACACTACTTTTGAGTGTGCAATAATTCGAGAAAGATGTGCGTTATTTCTAGTAATTTGTTCGATATAAGATTATGCAAAAGATTCGATAAAAGATTCGATAAAAGATTGTTTGTCATTTATCGCAACTTTCGGCGATAAATGACAAACAATACGATACCTCGCAATATGAGGTAGAGTACAAAGGCGAGCCACAAGGCGTGGTTGCCCATCAAGGGATGCAATGCGAAGAAGAGGGCAAAGAACGTAGCCGAGGCGATGGCGGTGGAACAGAGCATCGACTTCGACTGGGTGATGCCCACGAAGATGCCATCGAAGACGAACGCCGACATTCCTGCCAAAGGTATCAGTATCGCCCATCCGAAGTATTCGCCCGATGCCGAAATCACCCGATTATCGCTCGTCAGCAAACCGAGAAAGTTTTCTCCACCTACTATATATAATAAGGTGAAAGCCACCGCCACTCCTACTCCGAACATCATCGTCCGCCTCACCACCTTATGAAAGGCCGTCATATTCTTGGCGCCATAATACTTACCCGCCAAAGCCTCTGCAGCGTAGGCAAAACCATCCATGAAATAAGAGAAGATGGTAAAGAGCGTCATCAGCAAGGTATTGACTGCCAACACGATGGTGCTCTCTCTGGAACCTGCCGCCGTAAAGAAGAGGTTCACAGCCACGAGACAAACCGTGCGGAGGAAGATGTCCTTGTTTAAGGAGAAGAACCGCCGCAAAGGTTCCGCCGCAAAGAGACGCTTGCGGTAATCGTACTTACCGAGGCGACGGTAATAGATGCGATAGAGCAAGCAAGCCATCAGGAATCCCCACCATTGGGCGACGACTGTGCCGAGCGCCACACCCTCCACAGTCATCTTGCAGACGAAGACCAAGGTAAGCGAGGCGATGATATTGACGACATTCTGACTCAAAGACACCACCATAGGAATACGTGTGTTCTGCATTCCGATGTACCACCCCGTGAATCCATAGAGTCCCAGAACCGCTGGCGCTCCCCAGATACAAACATAGCAGTATCTGCGAGCCAACTCCACGACATCAGCCTCTGGCGACATCGCCCAAAGTCCGCAACCTATGATGACTTTCTGGAGGACAAAGAACAGCAATCCTATCCCCACTCCTATCGAGAGCGAGCGCACCAAGAGCCTCAGCACCTCGGCAAGGTCTCGTCTGCCGAGCGCCTGCGAAGTCATTCCGCTCGTTCCCATCCTGAGGAATCCGAAGAGCCAATAGATGACATTGAAGAGCATCGAGCCTACAGCTATCGCCCCGATGTAACTGGCGTCGCCGATATGTCCGACGATGGCGACATCCACCAAACCTAAAAGCGGTACCGTGATATTGCTGATGATCGACGGTACCGCTAATTGTAATATTCGTTTATTCACTTTATCGTATTTAAAATTCGATATTTCTAACTATTGACGAAGTCTTGCATGACAAAAGCCTTATACCTCGTCCAATCTTACGAGCTTATGCCCATCAAATTGCATGATAATCTTATGCAACTGTGTACCTTGGCGCAAAGCCTCCACTCTAGGAGCTACGGCATACCCATTGATTTGCTTCTCCGCATCCTCCCATTGCTGAGCTACAGCCTTATCATATTCCTCCTCCGACATACCTTTCGTACGTTTCGGCACCAGCTTTAACTCGATAATGTAACTATGCTTGCTTGCATAATGAGTCAAGTTAGGCAAGAGGAAGAAATCACAATAGCCATGGTTCAACTCCAATTCTGGCGCCGTATAATAGTAATTGTTAAGACTGAGATAAGCCATGAAGAAACCTTGCAGGTTGCGCTCAGCCTCTATACCATCACTAACAGAAGAGACATTGGCATAAGCATCAGCCATATACTGAAGCCCCTCGCGCCACTTGCCATCGTATGCCATGTCATAATAATAGTCAGTAAGCTTGCTGGTATTGAGCGGTGCCACCTCCCTATACTGTTCCAATAGATACTCATAATACTGCTTGCGCACATTATTGTTAGGAATGGCCAATATCAACTTCTCGCCACGTGTTCCCTTGATGGTCAACATGCCGTAATAAAACAGCAAACTGACAAAAATATCAGGATTGGTCAAAGCACTGGCAGGGAAGCTCGTCTCTATATTTGAAACGATTTCTCCCTCTTCTGCTATCTTGTAGATAACTCCCTTACGATCTCCATCCAACTTATCCAACTGAAGCAGTTTCTTCATCTTGTTATAGTCGGTCTTGGTGTTAGGGTCTATCATCTGTCGTGGCGATTCACCTGTTTCCATGTAATTACGAAGATAATAAAACACCATATCACAATTGAACACCTTACTCTGCGTTCGCAAGGCATCTTCGGAGAAACAATAGTTGTCATACCAAGGCTTCATATCATTGATGATTGCCTCGGTATCGCAGTCTGCTCGCAACTTTCCCAGTGACTTATAATATTCTATCATCTCTCGCACATCCTCTGTAGAGAAGCCCAACATTTGATTGAATGCAGGCTTCGTAGAAATATGCCAACCGATGTTGAAACCGCTGGTAAGGTCATCGAGCGTGACAGGACTCACGCCTGTCATAAAGATACGTGAGAACATACCCTTGAACACCTTGAATATCTCACGATAGAATCCACTGGCATGAGTCAACGCCCAATAAACCTTTTCTCCATGCTCATTTAGGACAATATTGGTAAAGTTGTCATACTCATCAATAATAAGATAAAGTTTATGTCCCCTCAACCTTGCCTCAACATTGATTAAGTTCAATTTGTCTCGCGAAGTGGGTGCTGCCTTTACTGTCTGCACAAACTCATCGCTATAAAATTGCTTGTATCGTTCGATAAAACTATTCAGTATAATGTTGCAGTAGGCATTAAAGTTCTCCTTCAATTCACTGATGTCGCCTCCTATTCTGGAGAAATCGAAATACAACACCTGGAATCTTCCTTGGTCGCAAGTAGGGTGAGAACCAATCCAAAGGTTGCCGAACAACTCTTGGAACCTTCCCTTCATATTAATATCGTAATAAGCTTGCAGCATACTAATGAAGAGGCTCTTGCCAAAACGACGAGGCCGAATGAAGAACAAGGCATCAGCCTCATCCTCCAACTTAGGGATATACATTGTCTTATCCACGTAATACTGATTACGTTCTACAACATCCACAAAGTCACAAACTCCGTATGGTATTCTTTTTATCGTTCCCATCCTACCTAATATTAATGAATTAATTCTTTTTGCAAAAATAAGAAAAAAAAACGAGAACAAAGAAAATTAAAGGATTAAAAAATAGAAAGAGGTGATATTTCCTAGATAACTAGCAAATACCACCTCTTTTAATGTTTATAACTGTACTCTATAAACTTACATTCATTTTGCAATCACCATCTGCTTATCAGCAAAAGCACTACAAGCATCAACCAAAGCTAACAGTTTACTCCAATTAGAGACAGGTTCCACTCTATGAGCAAAACATTTGCGCACATACACTTTTACACATTCATTTCCTGCGCTAGCCTTAACCGTGAACTCACCGCACTCATTAACGACCGAAGTCTCTATTTTCTTCAATGCTTCTGCAGAGACCCTATATCCCTGTGGCAACGGAATCTCAATATTCCATTCATCCACAAACGCTATCTTGCGCCAGACATCATCGGCACGCACTCGGTCCTTTCCTTCCAGTTTCAAAGAAGTACCTATCAATTTTCCAACTGATAGCAAGAAATTGTTTCCTGCTTTTTTCACCAATCCATCCATCACATAATCTATATGATAAACAAAGTTGGCACTATCGCTTCTGATACCCAAGCAATCTATACCATATCCATTGACTTGTACGGGGTCACTCTCATGATAACCACTGACTTCTGCCTTAAACTGATCTATGTCGTTTTTCTTAAACTCATTGAAAATTCCCTTTAATTCAGCAGCTTCCTTCTTTGCATAACAAGAGTACGGATCTTTGTCGTCGTATTTCAAATAACGCCAATAAGCTTCAAGTTGACTTGGACCAAAAAGCGTATTATTAGGACTCACCAACGACTGACCATACATTTTCTGCTCACCAGAATAAGTTACCTTCCGATTGATATCAAGTTTTGTACCATCAAGTTTAACCACTATATCATTCACCGACTTATTGTCATCGGCTTGGCTCACAGGAATCGTTATTTGTTCCTCGGAATCTTGCATATACGCCTTTCTACCTTGATATATGTAAGGTATCTCGGAAGCAACCTTAGGATAAGTACCCGGAAAATAGTACTTATTAGTACCCTTTAGACGGAAGAACCAGGAGGTAGAATTATAATTGATCAGTTTATCCACTGGCAATGCACCAAACGGAGTGGTAATACCCATCTCCAATTCTACACCCAATTTACGCAAGTAGTTAGGCACCGTATTAAAAGTTCGCTGTGAGGCTCCCTCACTAACATATTCAAAAGAATAAATACGATCAGCTTTCTCCTCGGCAGACATCCCTTCATTTTTTGCAGACTTGAAAACACTCTTCTGCGTACTAGGAAGACCTGCAGGAGAATATCCACCCTTAGATACATAAGTTTTCTGCAATTTCCAATCGTCTTGCAAGAAAGGAGTTGCATCGGGATTACCTCGAACACCTTTTTGGCGCATAGCCTTCTCTACTACAGCACTCTTGGTCTTGGTTGGTGTAATATACATCTCTATGAAAGGCGACTGCTCCAAAGGATTATACCAATTGGATGGCTCTGCATCCATCGGCTTGTCTAGAACCATATCTAGGACTGCATTTTTGTCTTTGTCTGTGGTCTGGGTAAATTCTGGGGCACCATTCATCGTTCGATAAACAGTGGCTAGACTTTGGTCTAGCACACAGTGAACCTTGGTATAAAGGACTGGTTCGTCTTGACGAAGAACAAAAAAGAAAGGATCCAGTTGCTGTTCTTGTGTATCAATCTGATCTAAAGAAAAGACATCAATGCAGTCGCCCACTTCCAAACCAGGCACTGCTATCTTCTGACTCAAGTCCTTGTCTTTTTTGCCTTCCTTTATATCAACATAGTCATCCAGACTCACTTCCTGCACAGTACCATTCTTCTTAATGACACGAATACCAAGCACTGTATTCGTCTTGTGATGATACCCCCATGTCCACTTTCTGCTTTTCGTCTTGAAAGTAAACTCAGAATAATCCTTCAACGCCTTCTTGTCATTGATTTGGATTAACATACGCTCCATATCAGTACAGTCTATCTGGCGAGTGAGACGGAGATTGATAAATAATTCCGTCGTAGCCTTACGATAATAATCGGTGCTCAATTCTCGATAATAAGAGAGAATGACGGCCGAAGCATTCTTGTACTTGTCTGGAACCGTGCGCTTCTGAAAGTCAGCAGGCGTACTGCTCCAAACTTCTTGCCGCACCTTTTGCGCCAACTTTAAATAATCGGCTTTCTCATCTGCATTCACAGACAATACCAAGAGCTGCAACAATAGAATACTAAAGACAACTCGGATTACTTTTACCTTTCCCATAATTCTTCTTTTTTAATTATGAATAATACATTCAACTCATTTCACCTTTAACACTACTTGCTCGTTACAAGCTGTTCCCCAATCGCTGAGTATCTTGTTCCAAGTACTGATTTCGCTTCGAGGAACACGTCTATGGTGTATTACACACTCCTTATGCATCACAAGTTGATTACCCTCATGAGAATAAGTGCGACTAAAATCAACCCATGCTGTATGAATCTGATAAGGTGCAGGGAGACTGCCAACCTCCAGTTTTTCGGGAATCAAAATCTTCACATCACGTATTTCCTTAGAGCGCAAGTCTATCATGTAATCGGAAACACGCTTGGTCGTATCCACAGGAGCCAGAAAAAGGTTCTCGTCGAGATTGATATCCAAATAAACACTGCCATCAACCAGCTGTCCAGCTCCCTTTTTCTTAAAAGAAGCTGTGATATTCAAAGCCTCATCCTGAGGACGTTTTCCCATCATCTCAATATCCGCAATCTCATCCAATCGTTCCTTCACTCCCATCGCTGCCGCCATGGCTTTCTCTTTTTCATCTTGTGCTGTAGCGTCATTCCCCACTAGCACCCAAGACTTCATATCGCCCTTCCATTTAGAGCACAAATTGCCTTTTATATCGAAAATTCCATCTTCTCTAGATTCCAAAGTCGCCTGATATGTTATCGAAGAAGAGCACGCATCAGCAGTCATCTCAGGCAACTTATTCATACGAAAGCTATCTCCGTCTTCCACCAAAGCCATCTTTCCTTGTATATTGTCCGGTACATAGCCTAGAGGAATATATGGATTCGTAGCATCTAGATAATAGGGCTTTCCTTGATAGAAAACCGTACATATCGCATGATCGATAGATGCAATGGAAGGGGTTTCCTGCAAAGAATAAGGTACATCCCATGTCCCAATATCCGTTTGGCGGGCATCAAAGCCTTGCGCCTTGAGCAAGGTCTTGAGCAAAAGTGCCATAGCCTTGCAGTCTCCATAACGCTTACGAATAGTTTCAGCAGGCGTTGCTGGTTGATGGGCGGAGATTCCTGCCTCAAAAGCCAAATATCTGATATTTCGCTGCACCCAGGCATAAGTATTAGCAATCTTATCCACATCGTTTTTCGCTCCCTTTTGTATCTCGCTAAGTATTTCTGCTTGCTGAGGAATAGAGCAATCCACATTAGCCAACTGATGAGACCATGCAAACATATCTTGCAGGCTTTGGAAAGCTCCCAAAACCAAGAGATGAGGAGCTCTATATCCCCAAGAGGACGAATTAGGTTCAATCGACTGAGCTGGCAGAGCATGAACTACATAAGTAAAAACAGAATCTCCATCCGCATTACACATAGCACTTTTCTCTACACTAGCAGGAAGATTATATTCTTTTATCCGAAACTGCTGGAAGGCTTTTGGCTTGATTATCTCTATCTTCTTATGCTCTACATAATCTGCTTCACACAAAGGAATGGTTGTGAAATAAATAGGATCGAGATAGGTTCGAGCAAAAGAAGCTTTCAGAGTCTTACCAACCTTTGGAATCTGATAGCTAAAGTAGCAAATCTTGGTATCATCATAAAAGACATTGCGAGGAATGGCAGACTTGTATTGTGCATATCCCTTACACTGTGCTTTGTCCAAACGAATAAATTCTCCGTAATAAACACATGGTTGAACTAAAGCAGCATATTGGGTTACGCCATATTCATAATCCGTTGTGTTAACGACAATAGTTTTACCTGCGTCATCAGTTTTGAAGACGTATCTATCATTACATTGCAATATATGTACATTGTCATCAGCCTTTTGAGCCGATATGGGTTGTAAAAAGGCTAAGAGCAATATCATCATACTGCCCAAATCTGCAAGTCCGTATTGGGGGTTTTTTCTCATTTTCATCATACCCTACCATTTATTAGTTATTCTTTTTGCAAAAATAAGAAAAAAAACGAGAACAAAGGTAATGAAAAGAGATTATTTTGTATTTTATACGTAAAAATGCAACATAGTATAATTAAAAGAGACAAAAGCTACCAACTGATGATAACTTTTGCCTCTTCATTTATAGTTCAATCTTTCTATCTCATTATCAAATCTTGAACTTCGCTGCCTGCTCCTCGATATAAGCTGCATCAGCAAAGTAGTCGATGCGCATAGCCTTGCGGACCTCATCCATAGTCTGGGCTGCAAACTCACGGGCGCTCTCGCTACCCTTCTTCAAGATATTGAATACCTCTGGAATGTCCTGCTCAAACTCATGACGACGAGCACGGATAGGGTCGAGCATCTTATTGATGACACTGTTCAAGAACTTCTTGGTCATACCGTCACCGATGCCACCCTTCACATACTGCTCCTTCAACTCATCCAAGTTCTTGAACTCAGGCCAGAACTCAGCGAAGTCCTCAGGAGTAGAGAATGCCTCCATGTAAGTGAACACGGCATTGCCCTCCAAGTGTCCAGGCTCCTCCATGCTCATACGAGGCTCACCGTTAGACATCTTCTTCACTTTCTTCCATACGGTCTTCGCATCATCGCTAAGATAG
Organism: Candidatus Segatella papionis; assembly: GCA_002297965.1. GTDB lineage: Bacteria > Bacteroidota > Bacteroidia > Bacteroidales > Bacteroidaceae > Prevotella > Prevotella papionis. Next base: position 5,330 of record DBLF01000084.1, on the reverse strand, counting down.
ATGCAGTTGCCGAGGCTCTTGCTCATTTTCTCCTTGCCATCAGTACCTGGAAGGCGACGGCAAACTGCGTTCTCAGGGAGAAGGATGTTTGGCTCAACCAATACCGGAGCATAAATCTGATTGAAACGACGTACCAACTCGCGGGTTACCTCCAACATTGGCTCCTGGTCCTCGCCTGCTGGCACGGTAGTAGCCTTGAAAGCGGTGATGTCGGCAGCCTGACTCACAGGATAGCAGAAGAAACCGAGCGGAATGTTAGCCTCGAAGTTACGCATCTTGATCTCGGTCTTCACGGTTGGGTTGCGCTGAACACGAGATACACTGATGAGGTTCATCAAATAAACAGTCAACTCAGCCAACTCAGGAATCATACTCTGAATATACAGTGTACACTTCTCTGGGTCGAGACCTGCAGAGAGATAGTCGAGAGCCACCTCGATGATGTTCTGGCGAATCTTCTCTGGGTTGTCGGCATTGTCGGTCAAAGCCTGAACATCTGCCATGAATACGAACATACGGTCGAAGTCGCCAGCATTCTGAAGTTGCACACGGCGCTGGAGAGAACCGATGTAGTGACCTAAGTGAAGTTTACCAGTTGGACGGTCGCCCGTCAATATTATCTTTCCCATATTTATTCTTAAAGTTATCATATAGGGGCAAAGTTACCTCCGCCC
>DBLF01000084.1:2254-4576 GCA_002297965.1 Candidatus Segatella papionis | reverse complement strand
CGGATGTTCTGCATACCGGTTACGAAGAGAATCAAACGCTCGAAACCGAGACCGAAACCTGCGTGTGGGCATGAGCCATACTTACGGGTGTCGAGATACCAAGTCATATCCTTCATTGGGATGTGACGCTCCTCAATCTCGTTCATCAACTTGTCGTAGCTCTCCTCACGAACAGAACCACCGATAATCTCACCAATCTGTGGGAACAACACATCGGTACCCTGAACTGTCTTGCCGCTCTTGCCACCGAATCCACTCTCCTCCTCGTCTATCTTCATATAGAATGCCTTGATAGCCTTTGGATAGTTGGTCATGATGACAGGACGCTTGAAGTGTTCCTCTACCAAGAAACGCTCGTGCTCTGAAGCCAAGTCATCGCCCCACTCGCATGGGAACTCAAACTTCTTGCCCTTGGCGATAGCCTCCTGGAGGATACGGATACCCTCTGTGTATGGAAGGTGTACGAACTCAGAATCGAGCACGCTCTGAAGACGAGCGATAAGCCCCTTGTCTATCATCTTGTTCAAGAACTCAAGGTCGTCCTTACAGTTATCGAGTGCCCAACGGATACAATACTTGATAAAGTCTTCCTCCAATTCCATCAAACCGTCCATATCCAAGAAAGCAACCTCTGGCTCTACCATCCAGAACTCAGCCAAGTGGCGAGGAGTGTTACTGTTCTCAGCACGGAATGTAGGACCGAAGGTATAGATGGCACCAAGTGCGGTGGCACCCAGCTCACCCTCCAACTGACCAGAAACGGTCAAAGATGTCTGCTTACCGAAGAAATCGTCAGAGTAGTCGATCTTGCCATCCTCTGTCTTCTTGAGGTTGTAGAGGTTCTTGGTAGTTACCTGGAACATCTGACCTGCGCCCTCACAGTCACTGGCTGTGATAAGAGGAGTATTGAAGTAGAAATATCCATGCTCGTGGAAATAAGTGTGGATAGCCATCGCCATGTTATGGCGGATACGCATCACAGCACCAAAGGTATTTGTGCGGAGACGGAGGTGAGCGTACTTACGCATATACTCGAAGCTCTGTCCCTTCTTCTGCATAGGATAGTCGTTGCCGCAGAGACCATAAATCTCGATGCTTTCGCACTGAATCTCAACGGTCTGTCCCTTACCAAGACTCTTCACCAAAGTACCCACCACGCTGATGCAAGCACCTGTGGTAATCTGAGCGAGCTGATTGGCATCGACCTTGGATGGGTCGACTACTATCTGAATATTATTAATAGTAGAACCATCGTTAAGAGCGATAAAATCGACTGCTTTGCTACTACGATGGGTACGTACCCATCCCTTTACATTCACGATTGAGTCGTAAGCTGTGCTCTTGAGCGCATCAACGACTTTAGTTCTTTTTAATTTTTCCATTGTTCTTAATAGGTTAAAAAGGAGACTAAATAGATAGTCTCCTTTCTTTATTATATCATATTATCCTTATTCGAAAGCACCCATGCGGAGCATATCTACTTCCTTCTCTGTAAGGAAGCGCCAGTCACCACGACGAAGGTTCTTCTTGGTAAGACCTGCAAACTGAACACGATCCAACTTGGTTACACGATAGCCAAGGCTCTCGAAGATACGGCGAACGATACGGTTCTTACCGCTGTGAATCTCGATGCCAACCTGTGACTTGTCATGGTCATCAGCATACTCGATGGCATCTGCCTTGATCTCGCCATCTTCCAAAGTGATACCATTGCGAATCTGCTCCATATCGTGAGCAGTGAGGTTCTTGTCAAGATGTACGTGATAAACCTTCTTCTTCAAGAACTTAGGATGAGTCAACTTAGATGCCAAGTCACCATCGTTGGTCAAGAGAAGCACACCTGTTGTGTTACGGTCGAGACGACCCACAGGATAGATACGCTCCGGGCAAACATCCTTCACGAGATCCATCACGGTCTTGCGCTGCTGAGGATCATCGCTAGTAGTAACGTAATCCTTTGGCTTGTTGAGCAAAACATATACCTTCTTCTCCAAGGTTACAGGAGCATCGTGGAACTTCACTTCATCAGTACGCAGAATCTTGGTACCCAACTCGGTAACGACCTCACCATTCACAGATACCAAACCTGCCTGAATGAACTCATCAGCCTCACGGCGAGAGCATACGCCAGCATTGGCGAGGAACTTGTTCAAGCGCAATGGCTCTGTTGGGTCGATGTTCTCCTCCTTATATTCAATACGCTTCTTCAAGCTATATTTTGCATTTGGATCATAGTCGGCTGTGTGCTGACGGAAGCCACCGCCACGATTGTTGCCATAGCCGCCACGGTTGTTGCCATAGCCGCCACGGTTGTTGCCATAG
>DBLF01000084.1:0-2199 GCA_002297965.1 Candidatus Segatella papionis | reverse complement strand
CACGGTTGTTGCCATAGCCGCCGCCACGGTTGTTGCCATAGCTGCCGCCACGGTTGTTGCCATAGCCGCCACCTTGTGGACGACTATAACCACCCTGCTGACGTGGCTGGTAACCACCAGCGCTCTGCTGATCGTCACCTTCGCTATTATTGTTAAAACGAGGACGGCTATTGTAACCACCCTGCTGAGGACGGTTGTTGTAGCCACCTCCCTGAGGGCGACCATAGCCACCACGATTGTTATTGCCATAACTACTACGACCATTGCCATAGCCACCACGGCTATTGCTGCCATAGCTATTGCGCTGTGGGCGCTCGCTACCTGAGCTTTGCAGACCTGCTCCAAAGCCCTCTGGGCGGAAGCCACCCTCGCTACTACTGCTTCTATCGCTGCTATAAGATGGGCGATGACTGCTGATGCGTGGGCGCTGTGTGCGACCTACGCTACGATAATTCTTCTGATAACCGCCTGCGTTGAAGCCCTCGCGGGTGTTCTCGCTCTCAGACGATTGACTCTGTGGTTTGTTTTCGATTTCTGAATCCATAATAATTTTTCTCAATAAATAGCCTCACGGCTGGGTTAATAAATTATGTTTGAACTTACTTGATATGATATGTATAATATCTTTAAAAACGATATTTTTAATCTATCTTATTTTATTTCTTTATAACTCTGGCTGCCCTTATTAGTTACTCGTACTATTTAAATACCTGTATAATTGCTAGGGGTGATTGCCATCAACTCAGCCTTCACGCTGTCACTCACGTTCAAGCCCTGGATAAACTCGTGAATAGTCTCCTCTGTCATGTGCTTGTTAGTACGTGTGAGAGCCTTCAAAGCCTCGTATGGATGTGGGTAAGCCTCACGACGAAGAATGGTTTGGATAGCCTCAGCTACCACAGCCCAAGTATTGTTCAGATCTTCCTGCAATTTCTCCTCATGAAGGATAAGCTTGCGCAATCCCTTCAAGGTGCTCTGGATAGCAATGACACTATGACCAAGAGGCACACCAATGTTACGAAGCACAGTACTATCTGTCAAATCACGCTGCAAGCGGCTCACTGGAAGCTTCTGTGCCAAGAACTGAAGGATGGCATTGGCGATGCCAAGGTTACCCTCGCTGTTCTCATAGTCGATAGGGTTCACCTTGTGAGGCATGGCACTGGAGCCTACCTCACCCGCCTTAATCTTCTGCTTGAAGTAATCCATTGAGATATACATCCAGAAGTCGCGATCCAAATCAATGATGATGGTATTGATACGACGAATAGCATCGAAGATGGCACCCAAATAATCATAGTTGCTAATCTGGGTTGTGTATTGTTCACGCTCCAAACCAAGCTTCTCGCTCACAAACTTGTTGCCAAAGGCACGCCAGTCGTACTGAGGATAAGCCACATGGTGAGCATTAAAGTTACCGGTAGCACCACCAAACTTAGCTGTTACCTTGCAAGACTTCAAAGAGTTAAGTTGCTCAGTAAGACGATAGACGAACACCATGATTTCCTTGCCCAAACGAGTAGGAGAAGCTGGCTGACCATGGGTCTTTGCCAACATAGGCACATCTTTCCACTCGTCTGCGTATGTCTGCAACTGAGCGATGAGTTCCTCTACCTGTGGATAGAACACATCATGAAGAGCTTCCTTTACAGAAAGAGGCACACTGGTATTGTTGATGTCCTGTGATGTCAAACCAAAGTGGATAAACTCCTTGTAGGCATCCAAGCCACCAATCTTGTCAAACTCTTCCTTGATGAAATACTCTACAGCCTTCACGTCATGATTAGTAACCTTTTCGATGTCCTTGACACGCTGCGCCTCATTCTCGTCAAAGTTACGATAGATGTCACGCAAGCGCTCAAACAGAGACTTGTCGAAAGAAGCCAACTGTGGCAATGGTAACTCGCATAGAGTAATGAAGTATTCAATCTCTACACGTACACGATAACGAATGAGAGCATACTCTGAGAAATAGTTAGCGAGTTGCTCTGTTTTTCCCCTGTAACGACCATCAATAGGTGATATGGCAGTCAATAAATCTAAATTCATAACAATACGTATTATATATATAGGGTGCAAAGTTAATGAATTCTATTGAAAAAACAGACAAAATGGAAATAATTTAGCTTTAATTAAAACAAAAAGGTCTCCCAACTTGCGTTGAAAGACCTTTTTCTGTGTGGGCGTTGACGGATTCGA
>DBLF01000088.1 GCA_002297965.1 Candidatus Segatella papionis | reverse complement strand
ATTGCCAAAATTTATTTATTGTCAGTAAATAAATCTTGGCAATTTTGTTAGAAGGTAACTACTTTGTTGCTTTATCAGAGATTTTCTTCTTGGGTAGGATTGACTTTGAAGACAACTAATGCTTCGTCAAGTCTTAATCCCCATTTAGAATTGGGGCTAGAGTCTCGACATATTATAGGGTAATCTTTTCCATCCACTTCGCATTTTTTAGTGTCATATCCGCTTCCTCCACCATTGATGTGAACATAATATTTTATGGTATGAGTGGAATCATTGCCAAATATTTTCTTACTATTCAAAGTGATAGTATATTCTTCGTCAGCTTTGGGGAAATCGCTGTCTGATATGTTGATGTCACAGAGTCCAATTTTTAAAACAGTTCCAAGTCCTTTGAAAGAAAAGTTAGGATTGTTGCTACCAAACCATTCTTCAGTTTTAAACCAAGCTAAGCTAGGCTTGCTCCAATGCTGGTTTAAATTATTTTCTTTGTTTTTCCAATTGAGGTTTAAGCCTTCAAGATGATAGCTTTCACCCATTGTGGGCTGAATGTTCAATGAGTCAAGCATATTAGTGCCTATAGGTGACTCGAATTTTACTAAGATTGTAAAGCTATCAACATGCATGGCATCATTACCGTTATTCTCTTTGTCGCATGCAACAATTGTTGGCAATAGCATGATTGCTAATAATAGTTTTATTATAATATTTATTCTTTTCATATAGTTGCTTTATTTAGTAAATGTAGCTGTCTTTAATTTATATCTGTAATTGTGACTGGCTCTGGTTGTTTCTGCGTTGTCATTGAATACAGGTGATTCTTCTGCATTGAGCACATCGCTTAAGAAGTAACCATTTTCATTTTTGTTTTTCCATCCCCAATTGCAATGGACATATTTACTTTCTTTGCTGTTTTTTACTTGGTCGATGTAGCCATCTACGACCCATGCGTGTCCATCTACATACTTTCTGAAAACAAGTCCAACATGATAATAACGTCCGTTTCCTCTCATAAGTATGATTTTATTGCCGCATTTAAGATCTTTTATGACATTGTCTATATTATAGTCTGTTAGACCTGTTGCATTAAACCCAAAATCCTTTCTCATTTTATTTACAGCATCTCCTGTGTCAGCAGATGTTCCTCCACTAGAATACTTGGCGTCAAAAGTTACTCCCCAAAATCTCATCATTCTTGCAACTTGCTCACGTGTGTCAGACGATTGAGGCTCTCCATTGTTATAGAGTGAGCATTCTTGGTTGATTTTTTCCCAATTCATTGTTGCTTGCCCAAATTCAGAGTTATATTGGTATCTGATGTTCGTAGGTGTCTGAAGAAAAGAACAAATTTGAGATACGGCAGTTATTACACAGCCAGTAGGACAATTTGAACAATAGGTGTTGTATGGATATTCTTGATTCCATTTTGTTTTAAGTAATGGACTCATGACTTCGAACTTATCTGGGATGGAGTTGCTACTTCCGCCACCACCTTCTCCAAAGTCATCTTTTGGCATTTCCGTATAATGCAGAGGACCATTTATCTCACGTTCAATCATGGCATCCATAAAAGCTTCAAATCCAGGGTTGACGGAATCGTTTTCATTGTAGTCATAATTGCCGTCCTCTATCAACGCCAATATTGGTGTCTCATTTTTGTTGGCAGAAGCAATGGCAAAGCCGCAACTATCGCTGAAATTTACAACATAGAACAAGGTGTCTGTGTCTATTCCGTCTGTTGCTCTTGTGGTGTTATGGATAGAAACAGGACTGACATTGGCTATGCTGATGTTTGTGCTAAAAGCACGTGTGTTAGTCTTGTTGATGTTGGAGACAAACTCCAAAACATTAGCCTTAGCTTCTTCCACCGAAACCTTGTTACTTACTTTGCTTTTTGGAGTGTTGTCCAAATTAAAATCCCTCTCTTGGCTGCAAGAGGTGAAACCAGCGATTGCCATAAGAATGGCAATTAATCCAAATACTAATTTTCTCATTGTTGTTTGAAATTTATGTTGAACGACTTGTTAATATATTTCTCCCATATAGGCAATGCCGTTTAGTGTAACCACAACGGAACTCGCCTCCTCTATGATTTCTGCAGGAATATCGAATGTAATATAAGAGAATGAGCTGTTGCTCGCATTCTCCCATATAATATTACCGAGAGCATCGTAAAGGATTACCGAGATGTAAGAACCAGCTGGGATAGAACTTATAGAGATATAGTTGTCATTTAGCTCTACTACAGGTATATTGGTTCTAATGGCAGGGGCATGACGAATAGCTCCTTTCTTCTTTTGTTCGTAAAGAACTGTCCGAACTCGCATTGGGATATGCGTTCTTTTGGCTTGTATGCTACCTATTGTTGCTAAACATAGTAATACGGTGAAAATTACTTTCTTCATAGTTCTCGTTTTTAATTCGAGTGCAAAAGTAGCAAAAAGTGAAGAAATAACTCAAAAATAGAGTGTACAATGTGTGTACAATTGAAAATAGCAGTTATGTACAATTATGTACGTAACTGCTATTTGCTTAATCTATAGGAAGTTATAGAGAATTTATGATTTTGTCCCAATCTGCAGGTTTACCTTTCTTGTTGAATGCTTTAGTGTACATTCTTCTCCTAGAAGCAGTGATGGCTTCCTTAGATAAGTTCACTAAATGAGCAATGTTTGTAGGAGAAATTCCCATTTTGAGAAGAAGACATATCTTGTACTCTTGCGGAGAAACATCAAGAAAGCCATGCAGATTAGAATCGAAATTATCGTATGTTTGGTTGATAACTTCTTTGATATCTGTCCAGTCACCTTCTGTCAAATGAAAAGTTTCCTCTTCTATAGCAGCTATAAGATGCTTGTATATGCTAGATTCTCTAACTTTTTTTTCTTCTTTTGCCACCTTATCCAATGGCTTATGCTCTTTCTTTTCTTTGAGCAGCTTATATTTGGCTACTTTTAGCTCTAATATCTTCTGTCTCTGTTTTATGTTTTTTATTTTTAGATGAAAATAAATGTAACAGAAAAGGATAAGTATAGACGCAATAGCAATGCCAACGGATTTGGCAAAGTTGATTGTTTGTAAATATTTATTTTCTTTCTCTTTTAATTTGTAGTTATATGATTGTTCAACTTTCTTGATGCCATCTGTGCGGCTTTCTTTGACAATAGAATCTGTATATTGAATATACAAGTTAAGTTGTGACATAAAAGTTGAGTCTTTGAGAGCATAGGATGCAGTTTTCAATATATTTTCAATGGCATCTTGTTTGCTATATATATTTCCCTCTTTGAGCATAAGTTGCTGGCATTTTTCAATTGCAGATTTGTCGCCTTTTGCGGTGAATGCTTCTAATGCAGTAACTAACATCCCACTTTTGTCTGGGTAATCTTGTAAGTGTTTCATATATTGATTAATATGAATTATGGCTTTTTCTAATTGACCTTTGCTTTCATAGATATTAGCTAGCTCATGGTGAAAAATTCCTAGCATATAGGTGTCCTTTTGCTTTTTTGCAATTTGCAGACCATTATCAAATAAAGCCTCAGCACGATTATAGTTTCCACTTACATAATAGTTCTCTCCCATATCTTTTATGTCATAGAGCATATTTCTCTTGTTTCCTGCAAGAGAATCTGCTTTATATGCAAGTTGCAGTGTACTCAGAGCCTCTTTGTTTAAATCTGTATAGCTATATACATTTGCCATTTGGCAATATATGTCTCCTTGTAAGGCATAATTATTCTTGGCGACTTTCTCGCTTGCTTGTTGATAATATTTTAGCGATTCAGGCTTGTCACCAATTTCGTAATATACTCTACCAGCATAGAAGTAGGTTTCCGCCAGTATATTATTATCGTCAGAATGTTTGAAGTAGGCAATCAACGAGTCAATTCGTTCTTTTTGGTTGATGATGGGACGATATGCTTTATCGTCAGCTTTTAATCTTAAAAGCTGATAGTATCTTTTGTCTGCCATCGACATATTTGGGGTAGTCTCGCTTATACTATCAAGCATAGCTTCTCCTTTTTCAAGGTTAGTGAAGAGTATTTTGTCTGCTTCTCGGAGTGCAGGAGAAAACGATTCCTTGCAGCTGGTGGTTAGTAACAAGCAAAAGACTGATATGATATATAATATATGGTTATGACTGTTTTTTTTCATCTTCAATTATCGAAAATATATTTAGACGATTACTGTCTATTGCTTAATACAGCAGTACCAACCCAGCGAAAGCGGAGTAGAGTATCATCCTTATCGGATTAATCTTCATCACCTTCACTCCGATAAATGTGGCGAAGAAGAGGGCAATGGAGATGTAGAAGTGCCAGGGATTCTCCGGGGTGGAGAAGTTCTCAGGACTCATCAAGAGCAGGGCGGCGGCTCCTACCAAGCCTACGATGCAAGGGCGAAGACCGATAAACATGCTCTGTACCATATTGGTGTGCATATACTTATATAGCATCTTGCTGATAAGAATCATCAAAATCAAGGAGGGGAGAACCAAGGCGAAGGTTGCCACGGCACTGCCCAATACCGCCATCATCCCACTCATGCCCACATTATGCACGGCGGTGTAGCCACAATAGGTGGCGGTGTTGATGCCGATAGGTCCCGGTGTCATCTGCGAGATGGCGACGACATCGGTAAATTCTCTCATCGTCATCCAATTGTACTGTGTCACTACCTGTCCTTGGATAAGGGATATCATCGAGTAGCCACCTCCGAATCCGAAGATGCCAATCTGTATGAAAACGATGAAAAGTTGTAGAAATATCATAATTTTATTCTCTTTTTGTCTTTGTCATTATACTTCGTCCAATCTATGCAACTTATAGCCATCAAACTGCATGATGATGCGATGGAGCTGAGTACCTTGGCGTAGCGTCTCGACTCTTGGTGCCGCAGCATATCCCTTGATTTGCTCTTTGGCATCTTCCCATTGCTGTGCAATAAGCTTGTTGTAATCTTCTTCCGACATACCTTTCGCTCTCTTAGGGATGAGCTTGAGTTCGATGATGTAGCAATGCTTGCTGGCATAATGGGTCAAGTTTGGCAAGAGGAAAAAGTCGCAATAACCATGGTTCAGTTCCAATTCTGGGGCTGTATAATAGTAATTGTTGAGGCTGAGATAAGCCATGAAGAAACCTTGCAGGTTGCGCTCTGCCTCGATGCCATCGCGTACCGACGAGACCTTGGCGTAGGCAGCAGCCATAAACTCCAGCCCTTCTCTCCACTTGCCGTCGTAAGCCATGTCGTAGAAATAGTCGCCAAGTTTATAGGTATCTACCGGTGCCTTCTCTTCGTATTGCTCCATCAGGTATTCATAATATTGCTTACGAACGTTATTGTTTGGAATGCCCAAAATCAAGCGGTCGCCACGGGTGCCCTTGATGGTTAGCATGCCATAGTAGAACAAGAGACTGACGAACATCTGTGGCTGAACCAGCATCTTGGCAGGGAATGAAGTCTCGATATTTCCCAATATTTCCCCTCTCTCGGCGATTTCGTTGATGATACCCTTTCGGTCGCCGTCAAGTTTGTCGAGCTGCAGTAGCTTCTTCATCTTGTTGTAGTCCGTTTTGGTATTTGGGTCAATCATTTGCCTTGGTGCCTGATTGGTCTCCATATAATTGCGAAGATAGTAGAGTACCATGTCGCAGTTGAATACCTTGGATTGCGTTCTTAAGGCATCCTCGGAGAAGCAATAGTTATCATACCATGGTTTCATATCTGCAACGATTGCATCCACATCGGCATCCGCACTTATCTTTCCGATACGCTGATAATAGGCTATCATATCAAACACGTCTTCTGTAGAGAAACCGAGCATTTGGTTGAACGCTGGCTTGGTGGATATGTGCCATCCGATGTTGAAACCACTGGTCAGGTCATCGAGGGTAACAGGGCTGACACCTGTCATGAAGATGCGTGCGAACATCCCCTTGAACACCTTGAATATCTCTCGATAGAATCCACTGGCATGTGTCAAGGCCCAATACACCTTCTCGCCGTGCTCGTTGAGCACCACGTTGGTGAAGTTGTCGTATTCGTCGATGATGAGGTAGAGCTTGTAGCCTTTTTGCGAAGCCTCCAGATTGATGGCGTTCAACTTGGCCGAAGTACGTTTGGCTGCTTTTACCGATAGGACAGTCGATTCCTCATAATATTTGCGGTATTTTTGTTCTACGAAGAAGTCGATGCACATGCCGCAGTATTCATCGAATCGCTCCTGCAAGTCGCTGATGTCGCCTCCAATCCTTGAAAAGTCAAGATACAATACTTGGAATTTTCCTTGGTTTTCCGTAGGATGCGAACCTATCCACAAGTTGCCAAACAATTCCTGGAACCTGTCCTTCTTGTCGATGTCATAATAGGCTTGCATCATACTGATGAAAAGGCTCTTGCCGAATCGACGTGGACGGATAAAGAACAAACTGTCGGCCTCGTCTTCCAACATAGGCAGATACATGGTCTTGTCAACGTAATACTGATTACGTTCCACAATGTCCACAAAATTGGACACTCCATAAGGTATTCTTTTAGCTTGCTCCATGACTTAAGTATTATATAGTTTGCTGCAAAGTTAAGGCAAAAAAAGGAGAATACCAAATAAAAATGATAGAAATTGGCTAATACTGCTAGTGTCGCACCTTTTGGAAGGAATTGCTTGGCACGCTGATTGATAGAGTTCCACCTCTTGTATTTCCTGTTGTCCCTCCTTGATAAGAGTCTTGAAAACTTCTTTTTGCATAGTCTTTTGTTCTGATTACCGTGCAAAAATACGATTTTTATTTGTTATAACCAAACATATAATCCACATTTTTAAATTCGCAATTAAGAAATATGGGCAAATTTGTTAATTGCGAATTAAAAAATGTGGATTCTTGCTTTTGAATTATTCCGTTGGTTGAATGAATTGACCATAAATATACCCTCCTACGGCGGCTGCAATAATCACCCATATCGGGTTGATGCCCATCAGCCATATCAAGAGGGCGGATAAGATAGGTATCCAACAGTTGACGAGCGAGATGTGGGCGCTCTTGGCTAGCGAGAACGTAGGTACGGCTATCAATGCCACGACGGCAGGACGGATGCCTGCAAACATGGCGGCTATCACCTTGTTGTCCTCAAATTGATGGAAGAACATGGCTATCGCTAATATAATAAGGAAGGAGGGCAACGAAGCGCCGAGGGTGCAGACGATGGCTCCCGGTGTCTTTGCCAACTTATATCCTAAAAGCGAACTCATGTTGATTGCCAACGCTCCCGGACATATCTGGGTGGTGGCGATGGCATCAAGGAACTCTTCCTTCGTCATCCAGTGATGCTTATCGACAACTTCGCTCTCTATAATAGGAATCATGGCATAGCCACCACCAAAGGTGACTATGCCAATCTTCATAAAAGTCTTAAATAATGTGCTATATTGAACTTGCATTCAATTTACAAATTTGAAATCATTATTTTGCTACTCTTTCTTCAATCCACTGACGTGCATTGACAAATGCCTCAATCCAAGGGGTTACCTCGTCGTTCTTGCGGTCGGCTGGATACCAAGCGTTCTGCCATGGGAAGATGGCACGCTCCAAGTGTGGCATCATGGCCAAGTGGCGACCGTCGGCTGAGCAGATACCTGCCACGTTGTAGTCGCTACCGTTAGGATTGCCTGGATACTCAGCGTAGTTGTACTTCGCGATGATGTTGTAGTGATCCTCTGGTTCTGGCAAGTAGAAACGACCCTCGCCGTGGGCTACCCAGATACCGAGCTTGTCGCCGCTGAGGCTGCCGAACATCACGCTGTCGTTCTGTGGGATGGTCAAACCGAGGAAGGCACTCTCAAACTTCTTGCTGGTGTTGTGGCAGAGATGTGAGCGATGCTTGTGTTCAGGATTGATGAGGTTCAACTCTACCATCAACTGGCAACCGTTGCAGATACCGAGCGAGAGGGTGTCCTCACGAGCATAGAACTTGTCGAGGGCTTCCTTCGCCTTAGGGTTGTAGAGGAATGCACCTGCCCAACCCTTGGCTGAACCGAGAACGTCGGAGTTGGAGAATCCACCGCAGAATACGATGAAGTTGACATCCTCCAAAGTCTCACGACCCGAAATCAAGTCGGTCATCATCACATCCTTTACGTCGAAGCCTGCGAGATACATAGAGTAAGCCATCTCACGCTCACCATTGGTACCCTTCTCACGGATGATGGCAGCCTTGATGCCTGATGGCTTGCGACGGTTGGCGTCGAGACCATAGCTTGCGAGAGTGCCCTTGAAGCCGTAGCCGAAGTTCATCTCGATAGGTTGCTTCTTATAGTTGGTGAAACGCTTCTTAGCCATGCCGTTCATGCTCTGCTTGCGGTCAAGGAGGTAAGATGTCTTATACCAGTTGTCACGCAATGCGTTGATGTCGAACTCATGCTCGAAGCCTTCCTTCTTGACGATAATCTTGCGAATCTCTGGAGCTGGATAACCAATCTTGGCGTAGCCGATGCCATTCTCATCCAAGAATGCCTTCAACTCAGCCTTGTGCTCGTCGCTCACCTGGATAACGACACCAGGGTTCTCTGCGAACAAGGTCTTGATGATGTCTTGGTCGGCGATGTCGTGGAGGTTGATCTTCATACCGCCCTCTACGTTGGCGAATGTCATCTCCAAGAGGGTAGTGATAAGACCACCGGCGCTGATGTCGTGACCTGCCATCACCCAACCACGGTTGATGAGTTCCTGAACGGCGTTGAAGCAGTCAACGAAGTACTCTGGATTCTTCACGGTAGGAACATCGCTGCCCACCTTGCCCAAGCTCTGAGCGAAGGCTGAACCACCGAGACGCTGCTCGTCGAAGCTGAAGTCTATATGATAGAGGCTGGAGTTCTTGTCGTTGACGAGAACAGGGCTAACCACCTTCTTGACATCTGAAACCTCGCCACCTGCGCTGACGATGACGGTTCCTGGGGCGATAATCTTCTCGCCGTTAGGATACTGCTGGGTCAAAGAGAGGGAGTCCTTACCTGTAGGAACGTTCACGTGGATGGCGCAGCAGAAGTCTGACAATGCCTTCACGCCTTCGTACAAACGAGCGTCCTCACCCTTCTGGCTACGGCAAGGCCACATCCAGTTGGCTGAGAGGCTGAGGCTGTCCATGCCGTCTGCCAATGGAGCCCAAACGATATTGGTCAATGACTCTGCCACTGAGAGTACTGAACCAGCCTTAGGGTCGGCAAGACCAGCCTGTGGTGCATGACCGAGGGCTGTTGCAATACCCTTCTCGCCACGATAGTCGAGTGCTACGACACCGCAATCGGAGAGTGGCAACTGAATCTGACCCTGGCACTGCTGACGGGCAATCTTACCAGTCACAGAACGGTCCACCTTGTTGGTCAACCAGTCCTTACAAGCCACAGCCTCCATCTGGAGCACGCGGTGCAAGTACTCGTCGAGCTTGTCGGCAGAGTAAGTTACATCTTCATATTTACGCTCTACGGTCTCATCCACCATCACGGTCTTAGGAGTGTGACCGAACATCTGAGCCACGTCGAGGTCGAATGGCTTCACGCCGTCAGCCTGCTTGAAGCTGAAGTGAGCGTCGCCAGTAGTCTCGCCCACCACGTACATCGGAGCACGCTCACGGTCGGCAATCTTCTGAACCTCACTGATATATTTCTCGTCGATGAGCAAGCCCATGCGCTCCTGACTCTCGTTGGCGATGATTTCCTTGGCGCTCAAGGTCTTGTCGCCGATAGGCAACTTAGACATGTCGATTTCGCCACCGCACTCCTCAACCAACTCGGAGAGGCAGTTCAAGTGACCGGCAGAACCGTGGTCGTGAATACTTACCACTGGGTTCTCGTCGTTCTCCACGAGGGCACGAACCAAGTTGTAGGCACGCTTCTGCATCTCTGGGTTGGCACGCTGAACGGCGTTCAACTCGATGCCGTTGCTGTAGCGACCTGTATCTAC
>DBLF01000060.1:10687-22972 GCA_002297965.1 Candidatus Segatella papionis | reverse complement strand
GCTGTTGGTATCCCTGAGGATCAGCTCCGCAAGGCTGCTAAGAGCGCAGTTTGCAAGATCAACATCGACTCTGACTCTCGTCTTGCCTTCACAGCAGGTGTTCGTGAGACATTGGCTGAGCACCCAGAGTACTTCGACCCACGTCAGTACTGCGGTAAGGCTCGTGAGTACATGGTTGACCTCTACAAGCACAAGATCACAGACGTTCTTGGTTCAGACAACAAGTTGGCTAACCTCGACTAATTCTTGTAGTGAGAATATTCAACAAGATAAAATCTCAAATCGAGTAAATAATATGAGCGGGAATTCGAAAGGGTTCCCGCTTTTTTGTGTAGCAATCTCTGTATTGTCAATGAGTTAGCATACTTTAACCCAAAATGTTTGGAACTTATCGAAAATCTTCTTAATTTTGCACCATCAATAGAATGAATGGTAATTTTCTAGTACCACCCGAATATATTATTTGTATAATTGTAAAAGATGATTTAAACCGAAAGGTTGTTGTTTTTCCCTCTGATGTACATAGTCCGAAAGGCCTAGTTACTGAAGATGAAGGTTTAAATGATGCATGGACAATTAGTAAATGATATAAATATATGAAAAAGGTTTTAATGATGGTCATCGCTACAATGATGACAGTAGGATTGGTAAGTTGCAGTGCATCTGACGATGATTTTGGTGGAGATACGACATCTAGTCGTGCCAACATCGTATCGGGGACAGGTTTCTCCTTGCTCAGTTACTCTATGACTGCAGGCTCGGCGGTAAGCGAAGAGTCTAATGGCAATGCTGAGAATAGCGAGAAGTTGGTTTGTAAGATTCTTCCTGGTGGACAATTGATGTTGACCCATAAGAATGTAATCTTCGACGAAGGCACTAACATTAAGTTTGCAACTGAGTTGGTTGGCAATAAGATTATCATCACCGAGACAGGCGATTATGGCAAGTCTGGTAAGTATGGTTATTTCACTCTTGTTGCTAAGGTAGGTACAGTTGAAGATGGTGATTATGTGATCGTCGTTAAGCGAAATGATCACGCTCGCGAGGAGTTTAATATACGTTATGACTCTTCGAAGGCTCATTAAAAATTGAAATGAATAGAAATAGTAAATGATAGTAATGTAATGAAGTAATGTCGCTTAGACGACCAGTCTAGTTTTTAATTTTTATATCATTCAAATATCAAATACCATTCCAACTTTTATCCCTATATATGCCGTTTGGCGGAAGAGCCATTTTATAGGGCTTGTACTGCGTTGATGAGCTGTTCGGCTGTGCAATCCTTCAAGATAACTATGTTTTGTTTGTCCAGCAAGTAGATGGTGGGCATTGCCTTCAGGCTGTAGATGGAGCTTAGGCGATCGTCAGCCACGATTCTCAACATCTTTATGTCGGCAGGAATCTGCTGTTTTTCTAGCCAAGCTGTGATCTTATGGCAGTTCTCGCACTCCGGGTCGTAGAAGTAGATGATTACCTTTTCGTTTTTGTAGTCGCTCAGTTGATGGGCTTTCCCATCGCTTAGCATAAAGGATATGTTGGTGGCTACGGTGCCTGGAAGGTTCTTCTTTGCCGCTTTCAGCTTGAAGTCTATGCGTATTTTCTCAGTTTCATCAAAGCATGGCAATTCCTTCATTTCTTCTAGGAATAGGCTATAGACTTGGTCGTTGCGCATGGGCGACTCGGGGTCTTCGAAATAATGCTCGATAAGATTCTCGAATTTCTCTTTGGCAGGATTCTGATTGCATGCTTCCCCCGTTTTCTGTGCGAATGCCGTGGAAGTGGATGCCTTTGATGAGGATGCCTTGGGAGAGAAAGCCTTTGATGAGAATGCCTTGGCTGCGAAGGAATGTATGCCTTTCTTGGCGATGTCCTCGTTGAAGCGAGCTAGGATGTCGATGAAGTTGACGAAGCCTTGCTCTGTAACTTCCTCGTTTTTTAGCAGCAGTGTGTCGGCGAAGTCGTAGTTGTCCCAGTAGTGCTCGCTGAGGTAAGCGGCACGTTGCTCCACGCTGTGCAGTGTGTCTGGTAGCGTAGGGTAGGGGAAAGCCTTCTGCGCCTTGGCTGGGGAAAGCGCAAACAGCAAGATTAGGCCTATTATCACGGGGCAGATTCTAAATCTAGTCCTTGTCCTAGTCTTTGGCATCGTCCTTGTCCTAGCCGTTGTCCTAGTCTTTGGCATCGTTCTTGTCGTTGCCTTAGTCACTGTCTTTATTGTTGTCTTTGTTACTGTTTCCATCACTGCTAATCTATTTATGGTTACAGTTATCTATCAGCTAAGTGACTAGATAACTAGTTGCAAATGTACGAAAAAAAAATGAAAGTTCCAAGTCTCTTGCCTAAAACTTTGCTCTTGACAGGAGATGGCAGGAAAAAGTCGTGGAACCATAGAAGGTGAGTCACCTCGGCAACTATCGTTCCAACGACCAGTCTAGTTTTGTTTTCGCATCTTTTTGTCTAATAGTAAATGATAATAATGTTTTATGAATTCTAAGCTTTATTCCTTGTTTTTATTTCTTTACCTTGATACAACGGATAGCACCTGTTGCATCCCAAGCTCCCACATTCATGGTGAATACACCATTGTAAGTCCATGATTTTCTAAAACTGGTGTTAGAGAACAGGGTTTTACAGTAAGTGTCCTTTATCAGCTCGGGGTTAATCAAGTACATCACAGATAGTTCTCTTTGGTTGGGAACTCTCCATTTCTTGTCGCCGCTTTCGCTGTAGTTGCCGTAGCATTTCACGGTGCCTTCCACTACTTGCTTTTGGGTATTCCAGACAGTTTCTTCGTACCATCTGTTGTTTTGGCTAACCCAAACTTTATAGGTCTGACTCTTGTCCACGTAGGTGTTGTTCGCTATTGTGAATGTCTTGGCAGGCTTGTTGCCTGCGGAACGTTCAGTATGCGAGTTCAGCTCTCCTTGTTCGCCTGTCACATTGAGCGCATTTTCATCCACTTTGTCGAGACTGACTTGGCGGGTTGTTAAGCTCCAAGTATAATACTTGTCCGGAGTTTGGTCATATCCCTCGTCGTTTGATTTCAGATTTCGTAAACAGCGAACCAATGTTGGAGGATAAGTTGTATTGCCGGAATGATAGTGGTTGGTTGCCATGCCCTCCTCAGAGAAGTAGGTGTTTTGTCCATTCGTAGAACTATAGTACAGCATACGGTCGGATTCACCTTTCAGTGTAGAGGTCAACTTATTGAAGAGTTTAGCCTCAGTGCTCATGATTTCCTCGCCTATCCAGATTCCCACATATTGGTCTATGGTAGGTGCATACCAGCGAATCTCGTCGTTGCTAATTTTGCCATCTCCGTTTAAGTCTCTGTTTCTAGACATGCAAGCCTTAATTAATGACTTGTTCTTTTGGATGGTTGCCCAACTGTCAGAAGATGTGATGTCCTTCATCATATTGTTTCGACCATTCCATTTGTCTGTGCCAGAGGTTCCATATTTGCTTCCACCACCGTTTGCCGTAAAGTTCTTGCCTTTCTCGTCGTTGATGGTTTCGCATCCATAAGCTACGATTTTGTTGGCCTGGCTTCTGTCGTAGAAGGTTTGGATGTTATGCTGTGTCAAACCATATTGCGCCTTGGCATAGACGCTTCGCCCGTCTGTGCTCGTCTCCACCGCATTGGCGACGTAGAAAGCTCGCTTATCCACATTGTTTACGTATTTGTTCCATGCAAGATTACTGTAGTAGTTCTCGCTGACGAAGCAGGTGGCATCGATGTATTTTCCCTTTTGGGAGTCGCTCCCTGTCCAGAAGCTATTGATGTCGGCGTTGTTGTACAGATATTTCAGGAACTCCTCGATGCTGTACAGATTGGCTTGATGTTTTGTGCCGGGGTAGCTGCACGCCTCGCCTCGGTTATCGTTCTCGCTGCTGTAACTGCTGGTGCTCTTGTCTCTGTCGCATTTGATGGCAAACTGAATCCAACTGGTGTCAACTCCGTTGAGGCTGCCTGTGGTTTGTACTCCCACGTTCATGGCATCCGTATGATTGCCCAGAGCATAGACCTGATAGTAGTAGCCCAGACCTGCTTTCTTTAAATTCAGAATGTCTTGTTGATAGAAGCGCATCACCATGTATTCGTAGTGGCTGTCTAGCATCAGGTTCTTGCCCATATTGCCATATTCCAGCACCACGCCCTCGGCACCAGGCTGCTCGTTGCCTTGTTTTTGGGCTTCCACGATGATTTTATCTACGCCCGCCACGGTGATGTTGAAGGTGTATTTGCAGTTTCGCTCCACGTCATAGTTGTTGGGGTTCAGGCTGCAATCGCCCAGGTGAACGAAGTATTTCACGTCTGCACTTCTGCTTACGCCATTCTTGGTTTCCTCGTATTTTCCCTTCAGCACCACGTATGTGCCATACAGAGGGGCATTGGTAAATACTTTCGGGCTGCTTTCGCTGTCGTCCTCTCGTTCGGGCTGAGAGCTTACGATGTGGATGGCATCCTGTAGATTCTCTGGTAGATAGACCTCGAACATTTCCGAGCCGTCGCTTTCCACGTCGTTCACGCCTCGGGTGAGACCCGTGATGTGGCTTACGCTGTTTTCCGAGTCAATCATCTTCCTGGTGTTGCCGTCAGTTTTTCCTATCAGCGAACCGTCGATGGCGATGTTCATGATGTCGTAGGTGGAAAGTTTGAACGAGCGTTGCACGCCCGATTCCTTCAAGGCTTTGATGGTGAACTTCACCTTCGATACGATGCGGCTCAATCGGATACTGTTGTCTCCATTGGCGATTTGTCCTGCTGTGCTGATGTTGACGGCGTTGCCTTGCTTCACTGCACCGCTCATCAAGAAAGCACTCGAAATCTGAATGGTGTTAGGATTGTTGCGCAAAAAAGACAGGGCCTTCAGGTCTTCGAGAGTGAAATCGTAGTCGCCAGCTTGTGCCTTGCTCTCATCGAGATGGATAGGCAACTTGCCGTTCTCTATGCTGCCCGAACTTGTGCTTACAGGATAGAGACCCGTCTGGATGTTAGCCACGGCATAGATGTAGGCTTCGCCCGCCCGAGTCTTGATGCCGTTGATGGCGGCTTTGTGGTTTTCGTTCGTCTCTTGGTCAAGACCCGATTCGATGTCCTTGTATCCCTTGAGGTTGCCGTTGCCATCAAACACGTAGATATAGAGATTGTCTAAATGACGCTCCTCTGCCTCTGTGGCGCGAGTGTTGACCACGATGTCTCTAGGGGAAACATCAGAATAGGTCAACGAAATCGTAACATCTTTCCCCTCTTCCGTGTTGTTGCCCAGGAATGTGTCTTCCGAGCAGCCGCATAACAAGAGAGTTGTTGCGATGAGCGTGTATGCTGTTTTTATTAATTTCTTCATTTTCTGGTTCCTCCAATGTTTTTTGTTTTAGGGATTTACCCTATTGCTTTATCGTTGATCGAATGTGATGCTTAATCAAAAGTGATGTTGGTGGCATCCTTTTCGTTCCAGCTTGCCACATAGTAGTTGAGCGTGATATCCACCTGCGATTCGCCAGAGAAGTAGCCATATACTACCAGCTCGTGGTTGCGATAGGCATTTTTCACTTCGAAGTCCATCGACTTTTCTGCTCCGCTCTTGCTGGTCTTGTAGTATATCTTGCCACTTATCGGCTGGTTGGTCTCCCGCTGATAGCTGCGATAGCTTTCCTTCACTGCTTGGCTGAGGCGGGTCATGTAGGCTTGTGCCGTCTCTGCGCTTTGGCGGATATATTCAGTGGGATTGCCCACGGCGTTGATGTCGGCAGTGGCGATGCCCCCGAATGCCCACTTCTCATGGAGGTAAGACATTCCGTCGAAATTACCCGTCAGCCCTTCTGTGGATTTCTTCTCGTCGGTAGTGGCAGTCGGGAAGACCGAGCTGGTGGTGGAAAGCACGTTTTCGTTTACCTCTATCTTGGTTATTTCCACGTCTTGCGTGTCCTTCGCGTCCTTTCTTGCGAAGAAGAAGTGGAGCTTGGAGACAGCTCTTACCAGTGGTATGCTCACGGGATTGGCGGCTGCCGCAGTCTCAGAGTCCGAGATTTTGTCTGCCACATTGATGTTTGTCACGATGCGTGAGATGGGCAGGCCCTCGGTAGGCACGGTGGTGGTTTGTGCCGCTCCGTCCTGGATGCCGAAGTTGCTGCTCGTGGTGTTGCTGATTACTGCTTCCTCCAGTTGTTGCCGAGTCATCGTGTTGCAGTCGCTTCCGTTCAGCACTCCGATGCTCTCGGCGTTGAGCAAGATGTAGAGGTCGATGTTCTGCAGGTTCTCGGCATACTTGCGCAGAATCTTCATGCTTATCCGATGGGAGCCTTTCTCGTTGAGTCCCGTCTCCGACTTAAATCCGATGGGCGTTGCGTCTTTTGTGCTGCCAGTCTTGAAAGCCCAGACACGGATGCTGTATATCTTCTCCTCCTCTTCGGGCGAGGGTGAGATCTCGTCTTGTCCGAGCGATGCGTTCGAATTGGTCGAGCTGTTGGCTCGGGCTTGTGCAGTTGGGGTTGACACGTTCAGGTTGATATATGTGTCGCTCTTCCCAGCTATGTTGTCGTCCATGTGATTGCCGTCGGTCATACACGAGGTGAATAGCAGGCTGAGCAGCAGTGTGGGGGTAAGAGCTGCCATCCTCTTCACGATGAGGCTGAACCGATTCGCATGGCGTTTATTGATTGCGAAATCGAACATAACTTGTTTCTCCTATCTTTTACTTATACTTTTACTTATACTTATGCTTTTTTTACTGTCTTCTGAAGGTCTTATTTCAGTTCTGCTTCCTGCAGGTTCAGCACCCAGCCGTTCACCTTAATCTTGGCATCCATGTTGTAGCTGGAGCCAGGGCTAGGCACGTAGAACACCAGGGTGTAGTGGTCTTGTCGGTCCAGGTATTCCTGGTCTTCCCATCCCTTGTCGGCACGTTCGCCGCAGAGGGCGAGGAACCAAGGCAGCGAGTGGTTGAAGATGACCTTGCCGTTGCGCTTGTCGGTAATCACGATGCGCTTGTCGTCGTATTCCTTGCTGTCTGTGCTTCGGGTGATGGCATCGTCCTTGCGCTCGAACATTCTGGAGGAGGAGAGGTCATATACCAAAGCCTTGTCTATGTCCTCGCCTTCCACCTCTGTGTTTCCGTTGGTGTTCACCACCAGTTTCTCGACGTATGGCATGTAGGTGATAGGCTTGTTTTGTACCACTCCGTTCTCATCCTTCGCCTTGTCGCCCTTGTAGTCGAGTAGGGCGGCGGAGCCTTTGATGAGCACTTCGAAGTTTTCCGCCTCGAATCCCTGCTGGTCGTTGTCGTATGGCAGCATCACGATGCGATAGGTCTTGGTGCATTTCATCAGGCTCAGTTCGCCGGAAGTGTCCTTGGTGCCATTGAAGTTGAGCGAGGTTTGGGCGGTGTAGAGGGCAGTGAACTTCTTGTTGTTCACGGAAGCCTCTCCGTCTTTCTTTCCCATTTCCTCCTGTAGGTCGTCGATGGTCGAAACGCCCGGGGTTAGCTGGGTGAAGCTGAACTCCATCTCGTCTTCTCCGTCCGCCCTGCTGGCAGAGGGCTGCTTGTCGCGCGCCAGGCAGACGAAGGTGTATTTGCCTTCCTGTAGATCGGTGATGTCCATGCTGTGCCCCGTCTCGAATTTGTCAGCCGACTGGGTATAGGTATCGAAATACTTTCCATTTTTGTCGAACACATAGACATTGAGGTTTTTCACTTCCTGCGAGAAAGCGTCGGCGTTCTCGATGTTGTATGTATAGTCGAACTTGAGCGACACCTTTGGGGCAGGGCAAGTCGTCAAATCGTCTTTCATGCATGATGAAAGCGAGGAGAGTGCGATGGCAGAGATACAAACCACTTTGCAACCGTTTTTGATGATGGAATGTTTCATATCGTTTGAATTTTTATGGTTTCTTTTACTTATACTTTCTTGTAATTGCTTGCATTTATCCAATGCTAATATGTATTTTATATATATTGTGTGCCTCTTAGGGCTAGGAGCAGGAATGTATTTGCTTCCTAGTCTTCCTTCGGCATCCTTGTTGCCTTGTTGGGTGGTGCTGCTATGCTGCACGATGAAGGCTCGATGACCTTGTGGCTCTCACTGTCTGGCTAGGACAGTCTGCCTGTTTGTGCGAGACAGTCTGCTTGTCCTCGGCAGATAGTCTCTGATGGCTCCCGACGTGTGTTTCTGTAAAGGGCAAAGCCTTTTTTGACAGCACACCGCACTGATGTGGCGTAGTGTGCAGAACGTCAGGATGTTAACTGGTGTGCGGCCTATTTTTCGTTTTTTGTAATCTCTCGGAGGAGAGTAGCCTCCGAGAGATTGAGCGTAAAGATTGTATCAAATGCTTGCTCGGGGAGCAAGATTTACTTGATGGGGTGGAATGTGGGAACATCCCGATTCTTTGCTTAATAATTATGTCAATTAATTTCCTAACGGTATGTCTTGTGTGTTGAGAACCCAAGGATTCACAGAGACTGTTACGTCAAGATAGAACAAACCGTTCTTATCAATCTCACCATTAGGAACCTGTGCTCCAATGTTGAAGATTTTGTTAACATTTAATCGATAAATAGTATTACGCTGGATAACATTCTTTGACAACTGCTTGTCTTTAATAATCTGCTTGTAGTATGTCAAACCGCCCTTGAAAACTTCAATCTGATACTTCTTACGGAATGCTGCCAATTTTGTCTCGTCATCAATAGCCGCATCCAAAGCTGTCTTCATATCTTCTGCAGTTTTTCCTTCAAAGAGACCTGCAACATCAGCATAAGCCTTCTTGATTTGAGCAAAGCTTGTGTAGATAACGTTGTTGTAACGATAGAATGTACCACCATTTTTTGTCTTTGCATTATCCGGGTAGTCTGCTGGCATTTTCTCACCTGCTTCAGTTCCATCTACAGTGAACTTATTTGCATCCAAAGTAACTTTGTACTTGAAATACATTGCAGTTGCTTCATCTTCCTTTTCCTTGTTGTTCTCGAAGATATAATCATTTGTTGCATCTTCTAATGTCTTAAAACCACCATCCTTGAACAAATACTTGTCACCGAATTCAGCCTTTGTCTTAGACAAAGTTGCATCTGTCGGAATTGTAAGTTTCCATGGATTATCTGCTGTATTCCATGTCTGCATAACGTATGTCTTGTTTGTAATGTTTGAGAGTGCATAGCCGACCAATTCTATCTTTGCAACTTTCTTTTTTGCATCGTCAATTGCATTTTTCAAAGCCTGTGATGCATTTTCAGGGTATGTTCCTGTAAGTGTTCCTCCTATACTAGTAGGAACGTCAACACGAGCTGTTACACGCTCAATCTTGATAGGAGCATTTATTGCACCATTATATTCAACTGTTGCAGGATTTGTTTCAACCTTGTTGCCATCCTCGAATGTAACGGTGTAACCATTACCGTTGGTTGTCACATCATTCTGGTTGAACATAGAGAAGTCGTTGCCTTTATCACATGGATGAGTAAAAGTTTCATCTACAGTAAATGTTTGTGCAATGCCATTTGCTGTAAATATTCCAGTCTTACTTGCACCTGTTGTTATAGTAAATGGTTCTACTGTGTCCATGTCCTTGCTACCAGCCTTGAAATATACTTTATAGGTAGCGCCTGCAGCAACATTTTCTACTTGAATCTGAAGAATTGTCTTACCATCCTTTGCTGGAGTTGCAGGGTCTTTGATGGCACCAGACCAATCTCGGTCGGTCAGAGTTTTACTAAATACAACGGCTCCATTTGCGTCAACCAAGTAGAATGTTCCATTCTTTACGGCTGCTTCTTCTGCTGTTGCATCTTCTGTAGGGTCAATGATAGAGGTTCTTGTCCCATTGCTAGTAGGAGTCTGAATAGCCAAAGTCATGTAGAAACCGTCAACCTGTGAGTTACCGCCACTGGCGCCCCCACCCAAATCATTATCGCTGCTGCAGCTGCTGAATGACAACGCTGCTGCTGAAACCAAGCTCATAACGAGCAAATTAATCTTCTTCATAATCTTTTACTTATTAAAAAAGTTACACAATATGTTATTACTTACTTCTATTCTCCTTTACTCATACGCCTTGTTGAGCTTGTCGAGGTTCTCCTTCGCTCCCTTCAATCCACCATCCACAGCCTTCTGGAAATACTGCTTGGCGGTGTCGTAATCCTCGTTGAGCACTGCCAGACAACCGTAGGCATTATCCACCTCGGCACCCTTGCCAGCCTTCTTGAGATACTTCTCGGCACTCACCTTGTCGCCTCTGTCGATGGCGGCGAGGGCTGCGTTCAGATTGGCGAGCTTGTCCTCGGGAAACATCCTTGCTGCCGTGTCGAACACGTTGTTGTATTCCTCGCTTCCCTTGGGATAACTGTTTGCCACCATATACATCTCCTGCAAGGAGAGCTTCTGCGGACGGGTGTTCATCACTCGGCGAGCCTCCTCCAGGTTGAATGCCTTCACGTCGTACTCTATGGTGTAGTCGGTGCGGCGCAAGCTAGGCCAAACCTTATCCACTAGGAATCGGAAGGCTTCTCCTGCCTTGGCTGCCAATGCTCGCTCCTTCTCGTCAGGACTCATGCTGCTGCCGATAATCTTCAGGGCAGCTTCCTTCTGAGGTATGTTGTGGCTCTGGATGTACTCCAGCGTTCCCTCCCAGTCCTCGGCGGTGGAGCTTACCTTGAAGAGCCTTGGGGCTATGCCGTAAGTCTTCTGTAGGTATTGCTGTAGGGCTTGGGTACGGTTGCGTGAGAGCTTGTCGTTGTTGGCATAGCTGCCGTCTGGCGAAGCGTAGCCGTGCAGGATGATTCGGGTGATGGTTACGTCGGGGTCATCCTTCACCAGTTCGATGGTCTTTTGGATGGTTGCCAGCTCGCCGCTGTTGTTGTCCAGGTCGCCTACGATGTCCCACTTGTTGATGCGGAAATTCAGTCTCGCCGTTCCGTTCTCCTGTCTCATCTTCACAGCCTCCGCCTTCGGTTGCTGGTAAGCTTGGTAGAGCTGTTGTGGCGTTACCAATGCCTCTCCTTGAGGGGTGAGGATGTTCTCGGCGAGCAATTGCTGATTGCATCCGCAGGCATCGTGGCTGATGGCAAACTTCGAGTTCTTCATCCAGCTCTGATAAGGAGTGGAGTAGGAGTACCGCAGGGTTTGTGGCTCCTTGTTCTCACGCTTGGCTACGATGAGCGGATTGGGCGTAGCCGTCTTCTTGGTGCGCTGATAGTAGATGTATCTCTTCCTGCCCATTACCTCGACGGAAGGGAGCATCAGCGTGTCGTCGCCGTTGTAGATGATGGGCGTGTAGATGAGACCCTTGTTGCTCGCCAGTTTTACCTGGTCCAGGTTCAGGTCCATATAGACGTTCACCTTGTCACCTTTCTTCTTGATTTCCTTGTTGAGGATTTTCATTTCCTTGGATGCCTTGTCTGCTACGGCTCCTTTGGCTTGTTTTTGTGCGATGGTCTGCTCCTGTGCGATGGCCTGCTCTTGTGCGATGGCTTGCTCCTGTGCCACGGCAGTGGCGCAAAACAGGAGGCTGAGGCCGACGGCTCCAAGTGCGCTGCCTAGGGGCTGATATGTATTTGTAATCTTCTTCATAATCTTCTTCGTTTGCTTATTATTAATAATGTGATTTAGAAGACATACACCAGGTTGAGTGCCGCCTTGGTGGGACCTACATAGTGATGAGGCTTGTCGCTCTCCAACTTCTCGCCACACTGTGCGCATTCAAACTTGTCGGACTTGGAATACACGTATCCCACGCCAATCTCAGCCTCGAAGTTCCAGTGCTTCGATAGTGCCCATGTGTAGCCGTATGCCACACCGGCGCCCACGAACCATCCTTCGTATCTATAGTCTTTCAGTTGGGAGAAATCGGTGCCGAGGAACTTGAAGTCAAGGTCCACGTTACCTATGTTATGAGAGCCTCCCAGGGCATGGAAGCCGATGAAGGAACCCATCATCTTGTTGCAGAACCAGTACCTGGCCTCTGGCTGTACGAGCCAGTGTTGCCATTTCTTGTTCTTGGAGAATGTCCAAGGATTGTAGTTTCCCGACACATCCAATGTCCATTTGGGCGAAAGTCCGAATTCCAATCCTAGGTTCATGGTGCTTGTCGCATCATAGAGGAGGTTGGTCTTCAGCGCCACCTTCTGGGCAATGGCTGGGCAGACGAAACTGCCTACAGCCAGTAGCGCAATTAAAATTCGTTTGTTCATACTTCAAATCTTTTTAATCAATTCGGAATGAAGTGAGGCGTTGCGAAAAACCCCATCATCATCTTTTACTTATACTATTTTCATCATCTTTAGCTTTTGCTAT
>DBLF01000060.1:10316-10652 GCA_002297965.1 Candidatus Segatella papionis | reverse complement strand
CTTTTGCTATTTACATCATCTTATGCTATTTACATCATCTTTTCTTCCTTCTTTATCATTTACTCATTGTTGTTCTCTTGTTGCGCTTGTGCACTTGGGAGTTCGACAGTAAGTTCTGTTTAAATGATAGCGTACCTTTGTTCTTACGGCTGCAAAATTATAGGATTTCTGCTTTCGATGCAATAAAAAGTACCCTGAAAAATACTGAAAACCTTCATTTTCCATAGCAATTAGACATCAAAAAACACTGAAGTGGACACTTTTATCATAGATTTCATATCATTTTTCTCGTTTTCTCGGATTTTTCTCGTACTTTTGCATAAGAAAGGCTGCACT
>DBLF01000060.1:6858-10235 GCA_002297965.1 Candidatus Segatella papionis | reverse complement strand
ATTGCAACGGAAATGGGTGATTAATCTTTTTCTAACTTGCGATAAGAACTTTTTCAGAACTATTAAAACAAAAGGAGTAACAGGTATGAAGGCGAAAAACAAAATTTGGGATTTGATAGTAAGGGTAGAGTATCATCTGTGCCCTGAGTATTGTGGGCTGGTGGATCGGCGTAGGGTGATAGCCTTCTTGTTCCTGACGATGATAGAGGCTGTCATCATACCTTATCACATCGTCTTGTACCTCGCGCTCCAAGTTATGGGTGGGCAAGTCTTGAACCTAATCCACATCATACTCTTCGGCATCTTGCAATATAATGTGTGGAAACGCAAGGTGGCGTTCAAGAAGGGACTCTCACTGGTCTATCTCTTGGTCTTTGTCAAACTCGCTGCCGATTGCATCATGTGCCTGTGCTATGGCAGCATGGAGAACATGCTGAGCGTCTTGGGCAACATCTTCATCATGTTTATCCTCGCCATCACCGCCATGAGCATGTTGCTCATCCGTGCATCCGTCATCATCACAGCATGCCTGGTGCCCATCGTTGCGCTGACAATCATCCATACCGATATGCAGGTGCTGATTTTCAGTAGCAAGGCACTGCTGGTGGGTTTCGCCATGGTGCTGTATGTATATACTTATAATGTGAACTCGGTGGTGGAGAAGCTGCGACAGCCCAAGCGATTGCAGGAGTCGGAGAAGAAGGCACTCGACATCCTCGCCGACCTGAAGGACAACGATGAGGAGAGGGTTGCCAACTTGCTGAGCCGTCTGACCCCGAAACAACAGCAGAACATCATAGAGCGTGCCGCCGAGCATCTGAAAAATCGGGAGTTGGACTATATGGCTTGGGATAGAGTGTGCTGCGAGCTGACCAAGAGCGAGAAGGAGATTTGCCAATTGATATTGAAAGGCAAGACGCTGAAGGAGATTTGCCTGGAGCTAGGCAAGAGTGAATCGAACATCACAAGCCAGCGCAGCCATATTCGAAGAAAACTGAATATGGAACGCAAGGATGACTTGAAGCGTGTGTTGCAGCAGCGATTCTTTGCGGCGAGAATGAATGTGGATAAATTGCCGCAGGTGGAAAAGATAGAGAGTGAGCCGCTTCCGGCTCCCCCTCCTCTTGTATAGTTTGATTAGTCTTCCAACCTTAGGAAGCAAAGTAGTTTAATCAATTAGTCTTCCAACCTCAGGAAAGCCATGGGCAGATACTTGATCAGGTCGCTGGCGATGAGGCTCTCCTTTCCTATTTCCTTGATGGCGAGGTCGCCCGCGAGTCCGTGCAGGTACATGCCCAGTCGGCAAGCGTCTTCCTGGCTGTAGCCACGAGCCAGCAAGCCCGTGATGATGCCCGTGAGCACGTCGCCGCTTCCTGCCGTCGCCATGCCGCTGTTGCCCGTGGAGCAGAACTCCACCTTGCCGTTAGGATGGCAGAGGGCAGAGTAGTGACCCTTCAGGATGATGTAGCCTTGCAGGCGCTCTGCCAGTTCGCACGCCTTGCCCAGTCGCTCGGTGCAGTTGTTGCTGGTGTTGCCCGCCAGTCGGTCCAGCTCCCTAGGGTGGGGCGTGAAGATGATGCCTTGCGGCAGTTGCTGCATCCATGCTCGGTGGCTTGCCAGGATGTTGAGGGCGTCGGCGTCTGCCACGATAGGGCAGGTGCATCTTCTGAGCTGCGCTATCAGGGCGATGGCTGTGGCCTCGCTGGTTCCCAGTCCCGGTCCGATGCCCAGGGCGTTGTAGTCTTCCGTATCCACAGGCTCGCTGAAGATGGTTTCCTCGGAGTCCATCTGCATTACCGCCTCTGGCACGCTTATCTGCATAATCTCGTAGTTGCGCTTAGGGGTGTGGGTGATTACCTTGCCCGCTCCCGCCCTGAGGCAAGCCTTGGTGGCGAGGATGGCAGCGCCGCTCATGCCGTAGCATCCCGCTATGAGCAGCGCCGTGCCCATGCTGCCCTTGTGGGCGAAGTCGCTGCGTGGATGCAGCAGAGGGCGCACGTCGTTCTCCTCCAGGATGCTGAATCGGCTCTCCGTGGCTCTGATGAACTCCTGCGAGAGGCGGATGTCGAGCACTTTCAGTCGGCCCAGGTAAGCCTGGTTGTCCGCCATCATCATCGAGAGCTTCTTCTGTTGCAGGGTGAGTGTGAGGTCTGCCCGGATGATGTTGGCGGCGATGTTGTAGGAGTTGTCCTCGCTCATCAGTCCCGAAGGCAGGTCGATGCTCACCACCTGCGCCTCGCTCTGGTTGATGTATTTCACCATGGCTGCGAATCCGCCCGCCAGCGGCTTGTTGAGTCCGCTGCCGAAGAGGCCGTCCACCACGAGTGTGCCCGCAGGGAGCTGCGGAGGGTCGAAGTTCACGGTCACCTCCACGAATTGCTTGGCGCTCTTCGAGTCGAGCAGTCGCTTCTTGTTGGTGGCGCAGTCGGGCGAGAGCTTGTTGTGTATGTTGAAGAGATAAACTTGCACCTGGTATCCGTCCTCGCCGAGGAGTCTTGCCACGGCGAGTGCGTCGCCTCCGTTGTTTCCCGGTCCGGCGAAGACCACCACGGGCGTGCGGTTGTTCCATTCCTCCTTGATGGCTCTGGTCAGCGCCTTGGCTGCTCTCTCCATCAGGTTGAGCGATGTGATGGGCTCGTGCTCTATGGTGTATTTGTCAAGCTCATGAATCTGAGCGCTAGTAAATATCTTCATATCGTCTGGTTCTCTTAGAGTTTAGAATTGATATATCTTAGAATTGATGCATACATGCGATAGTCTTATCGCTGTTATCTTATCGTGTCGATGGGCATTCCTGCAAGAATATCCCATTATTTAATGCAAAAGTACTAAAAAAAGCCGACGAAAGGATGAAGTTTCACGGTTTTTTTGTAATTTTGCACAAAATATTATATAATATCGACTATGGGCATAGTAAAAATTAAGGATAAGACCTTCAAGACCTCTATCCCTGAGGCTGAAATCTTGAAGAAGGTACAGGTCGTTGCCGACCGTCTCAACAAGGATTACGAGGGCAAGACCCCTGTGTTCTTGGCAGTGTTGAATGGCTCTTTCATCTTCGCAGCCGACTTGATGCGAATGATTACCATTCCGAGCGAAATCTCTTTCGTGAAGTATGCTTCCTACGAGGGCACCAGCTCCACCGGCAGCATGAAGACTCTCATGGGCATCAACCAGGACTTGGAGGGTCGCCACGTGGTCATCGTGGAGGACATCGTGGATTCTGGTTTCACCATGTCGCACATGATAGAGGACTTGAAGAAGAAGCATCCTGCCAGCATCGAAATCTGCTCCCTGCTCGTGAAGCCAGGCAACCTAAAGGTGGATCTCGACATCAACTACACCGTGATGGAAATCCCTAACGACTTCATCGTGGG
>DBLF01000060.1:0-6771 GCA_002297965.1 Candidatus Segatella papionis | reverse complement strand
AAATCTAAGAAGTATAGAAGAAAGGAGGTAATTCCATGTGGGAGAAACTTAGTGATTATTGCTTGGATATTTCTAAATATTTTCTAACCGCGGTATTTGTTACTGCATTGATGGGAGATTTAGAAGCTAATCTGCATTGGATAATCTATATAGTTAGTGGCACATTGGGCTTGTTGTTCTTGGTAGCTGGTATTTTTTTCAGTTACAAAAATAAAAAAGAGAAAGAACAAAAGCGTAATAAATATAGAAGGTTTCATAATAAAAAAAGGAGAACATGATATGGATGCACTTATTTATGTAGGTTTTTTGACTGTTTCATTTGGAATAATTTTTGCTATTTTATTGTCTCCGAAAGGGCAGAAATGGATGAATAAGTACAATTGATTTATGCATTGAGGGGGGACTTCGTATTTGAGCAACAAATAATAAATTTTATATATACATTTTATAAAGAAAGATGAAAAATATCGTAATTTTCGGCGCTCCAGGTGCAGGTAAGGGCACACAGAGCGACAAGATGATCGAGAAGTATGGTCTCGGTCACATTTCTACAGGTGATGTACTTCGCAACGAAATCAAGAACGGTACTGAGCTTGGTAAGACAGCTAAGGGTTATATCGACAACGGCCAGTTGATTCCAGACGAGTTGATGATCGACATCCTCGCCAGCGTATATGACAGCTTCGGCAAGGATCACGCCGGTGTTATCTTCGACGGTTTCCCACGCACCACTCCTCAGGCTGAGGCCTTGAAGAAGATGCTCGCTGAGCGTGGCCACAAGGTGGCTGCCATGATCGAGCTCGCAGTGCCAGAGGACGAGTTGATGAAGCGTCTCATCAACCGTGGTAAGGAGAGTGGCCGCTCTGACGACAACGAGGAGACTATCAAGAAGCGTCTCAACGTATATCACACTCAGACCGCTCCGCTCATCGACTGGTATGAGAAGGAAGGTATCCACCACCACATCGAGGGTCTCGGCACAGTGGATGAGATCTTCGCCCGTGTTTGTGATGTAATCGACAACCTCTAAAATATGGGATAATGTTAAGTGTTAAATGTTAAATGTTAAGTTGGGCGTACGCCCTTATGTTTGCTTGATTTGACATTTAGCACTTTACATTTCTTCGGAATCATTTAACACTTAACATTCAACACTTAACATTGAAAAAAAGTAAATGGCTGAATCCAATTTCGTAGATTATGTAAAAATACAATGCCGCTCTGGTAAGGGTGGCAAAGGCTCCATGCACCTGCGCCACGTGAAGTACCAGCCCAACGGTGGACCCGACGGTGGCGACGGCGGACGTGGAGGAAGCATCTATCTGCGCGGCAACCACAACTACTGGACGTTGCTGCACCTCAAATATCAGCGCCACTTCTTCGCCGAGCATGGTGGCAACGGAGGACGTGACAAGTGCCATGGCACCGACGGCAAGGACATCTACATCGACGTGCCTTGCGGAACCGTGGTCTATAATGCCGAGACCGGCAAGTATGTGTGCGACGTCACTTACGACGGGCAGGAAGTGCTGCTCCTCAAGGGCGGTCGTGGCGGACTGGGCAACTTCCAGTTTCGTACCTCCACCAACCAGGCTCCACGCTATGCGCAGCCAGGAGAGCCTATGCAGGAGATGACCATCATCATGGAGCTGAAGCTTCTCGCCGACGTGGGATTGGTGGGATTCCCTAACGCCGGAAAATCCACCTTGCTCTCTGCCGTGTCGAGCGCACGCCCTAAGATAGCCAACTATCCGTTTACCACCCTCGAACCATCCCTGGGCATCGTGGATTACCGCGACCACCAGAGCTTCGTGATGGCCGACATCCCGGGCATCATCGAGGGAGCGAGCGAAGGCAAGGGACTGGGCTTGCGATTCCTGCGCCACATCGAGCGCAACTCGCTGCTCCTCTTCATGGTGCCGGGCGACACCGACGACATCAAGAAGGAAT
This sequence comes from Candidatus Segatella papionis, assembly GCA_002297965.1. Taxonomy (GTDB): domain Bacteria; phylum Bacteroidota; class Bacteroidia; order Bacteroidales; family Bacteroidaceae; genus Prevotella; species Prevotella papionis. Next base: position 4,821 of record DBLF01000060.1, on the reverse strand, counting down.
ACGAGGTGCTGCTGGGCGAGCTGAAGAACTTCAACCCCGAGATGCTCGACAAGCACCGTGTGCTAGCCATCACCAAGTGCGACCTCCTCGACGACGAGCTCATCGAGATGCTCCGAGAGACGTTGCCTACCGACCTGCCTGTGGTCTTCATCTCTTCCGTGACCGGACAGGGCATACAGGAGCTGAAGGATGTGCTCTGGAAGGAGCTGAACTCCGAGAGCAACAAGCTGCAGGAGATTACCGCCGAAGACACCCTCGTGCATCGCGACAAGGATATGTCCCGATTCCAGAAGGAGCTGGAAGACGAGGGCGAGGATGTGGTGGAATACATCGACGAGGATGAAATCGAAGACGTGGATGACCTCGACGATTTCGAGTACGAGTAGAATTTTAAGTGAAGAGTGAAGAACGAAGAGCGAAGAATTTATGATAAAAGAATATCAAGTAGCCGCAGGGGTCAAGGCTTTCTCCACCACCCGAAAGGGCGGAGTGAGCGAGGGCAACTATGGCGAATTCAATATCAATGAGTATTGCGGCGACAATGCCGCCAACGTGGCTGAGAACCGTCGCCGCCTTGCCGCCGAGCTGGGCATCGCCGCCGACCACCTCATCATGCCCCATCAGGTGCATGGCGTGGAGGTGCGCAACATCGCCCCGGAGTTCCTCTCCATGCCCGAGAACGTGCGCAAGATGATCTTGGAGGGCGTGGATGCCGTGATGACCGCACAGGCTGGCATTTGCATCGGCGTGAGCACTGCCGACTGCATCCCAGTGCTGCTCTACGACGAGGAGCACCATGCCGTGGCTGCCATCCATGCCGGATGGCGTGGCACCTTGGCGCGCATCGTGCACAAGACCATCCAGGAGATGGCTTTCGCCTACAAGACCGAGCCTAAGAAGCTGAAGGCCGTGATAGGCCCTGGCATTTCGCTCGACAGCTTCGAGGTGGGCGACGAGGTGTATGAGGCGTTCCAGCAGGCTGCCTTCCCGATGGAGGAGATAGCCGAGCAGCGACCTAACGCTGCCTTTGCCGTAGATGCAGCCGAGCGTGAGCGATTGGCGGCCGAGGGCAACATCGTGCAGCCCATGAAGTGGCACATCAACCTGCCGCTCTGCAACAAGCAGATTCTCATGCATTGTGGCGTACCAGAGGAGAACATCCAGGACGCAGACATCTGCACCTTCAAGCACAGTGACGAGTTTTTCTCGGCTCGCAAGCTGGGCATGGAGAGTGGCAGAATCTACACCGCCATCATGCTGAAATAGACGATATAAATTTTAGGATAGCATCCGTCTCTTCCTTTTCTAAGCACTTAACACTTAGCGCTAAGCACTTAGATGAGGGAGAGATGGATGTTTGTCTTTTTGTAATAGAGAATATTATATTTATACATGAATAATAATATTATATTTGTATAAAAATAGAAATATGATATTTACACATGAATAAAAATAGAAATACAGATATACAGAGACACAATTTAAAAAGAGATATAAATGATAAATAAGATGAAGAAATTTGGTAGAAAGGTGGGCTTGCTGATGGCCTCGGGAATGCTCTTGGCTTCCCTGAACAGCTTTATGCTCATGCCCGCCAAAAACGAGTTTACCGCCGCCGAACAGCAGCAGGTGAGCATCGCCACGCCAGGTCTCTTTGCCCAGAGTCAAGCATTCAATGTGGACTTCGAGATATTCCGAGCCAAGGAATACTCCTTCCCGCTGCCTGTGGGCAAGGCTACCCTAACCAATGGCAACAGCGTGATGCACATCGCTACCAGCAAGGGCGACGCAGTGAAGGCAATGTTTGATGGATACGTGCGCCTCTCCCGACGGACGGAGTCGATGGGCAACGTCATCGTGGTGCGACACGACAACGGACTGGAGACCGTGTATGCCAACAACGCCGAGAACCTGGTAAGGGTGGGGCAGCGTGTGGATGCCGGACAGACCATCGCCATCGTGGGAACCGACGAAGGGGAGACCTATTGCGACTTCTCCATCATGGTCAATGGCGCTCGCATCAACCCCGAGACCCTCATCGAAATGAAGAGCCACAAGCTGCGCCGACAGACCGTGCAATTCCGCAAGAACGGAAGCCACATCAGCATCACCGTATTGGGAAGCTCCCAGAATAAAAGGGGTAACAATAAGTCAAAGAACTTTTCGGGCGACGGCATGACGCTGGATCCCGACGAGGTGAACGACCCATTCACCATCACCAACACCTTCCAGCTCGACCTGGACAAGATAGAGGAGAAGGCATGGGCGTATCCATTGCCTGGAGCCCACGTGATAAGCCCATACGGCGGAGCACGCCGCCACTCGGGCGTGGATTTGAAGACCAAACCCAACGACGAGATTGTGGCGGCGTTCGACGGTGTCGTCATCGCCTCGGGTCCTTACTTCGGCTATGGCAACTGCATCCGCATCAAGCACGCCTACGGCTTCGAGACGCTCTACAGCCACCAGAGCAAGAACATGGTGAAGAAGGGCGACAAGGTGAAGGCTGGCCAGGTGATAGGACTCACGGGGCGCACAGGTCGTGCCACCACCGAGCACCTGCACTTCGAGGTGTCGTTTGATGGCAGACGACTGGATCCAGCCATCATCTTCGACCATAGCGGGCATAAGCTGAAGGCTGCCACGCTACACCTTACCAAGGGTAAGGGCGTGAGGAGCGTCAAGAACTAAAAGTCTTCCTCAGTCAAGTCTTCCACTACAAGGGCGACTTTCTCCCCCGTGTCAAGGCATTTGCGAATGCGGTTGTAGAGCTTGTCGAAGACCTCCCTGGTCTTGATGCAAAGCCCCGAGGCTTGTCGTTCCCCTACGATGATGGAGGCATCGGCGAGCGTGAATATGCCGTTGCCGAATCTGAGGCATCCGAGGGGTTGCTGGCATTCCGCAGAGGGATAGAGGCAGGGCATTTTTCTGGCGATGGCAGGCAGGGGGAGATATTCACCCCCTTCCTGTCGCTCCGACTTGGCAGCCTTTTCCTCGGCGTTGGCTATCAGCTCGGCTTCCTCCTGGTTGCGAGCCATGGGCCACTCGAAGTTCTTGGGCTGCACCAGGGTGTATGTACTTATCATGATGGGATATTTGCCCTTCTTTAGGCAGCAGGGCGTGTGCTCCGCAGTGTTGCAGAGGCGTCTGCCCTGAAGGGTGAGAATGCCGTCGGTGGCATGCTCGTTCTTGTAAAATCTTATCAATTTCAGAATCATATCGTTTATGGTATTATTGGGTATTATTTACCTTATGGTTTGATGTCGTTTTGTCTTATTTTTTGATAGGGTTTCCCTTATGGTTTGATGTTATTGATTTTTTTATATTTTCCTAGGCTAAGCGAGGTGATGAGCCCCTGCTTGTGCCAGTTTTTCAGCATTTGGAGCACACTGTTGCGAGTGATTTCGCTGCCCTTGACGGCGATGGCTTGTCGATAGGCAAGCTCGATGTCGAACTCCTCGGGCAGACGGGCGAAGATGCTGTCGTTCTTGCCCTGTCGCATGCGATCGCCGCCACGGTTGTCGCTCTTGTACATGGCGTTGTCGATGCGGTTGCGGAAGAAATAGAGGGCGTTGTCGATGAGCGAGTCGGCTATCACGTCGAAGGCATCGAGCAGGGCGGGTGTCTGCGCCTTTGTCATCAGGCAGTGCCAGCCCTCGGGGTCTTTGCCCAGCAGCAGCTCCGCGCCTTGCATGCCGTGCTCGGCGATGAGTCTTTCGCAGACACGGCAGAGCATGAGGCAGGCAGTCATTCGCTGTGCGGTGACGCATACCCTGAATCGCTGTCTCGCCATCACGGTGTCGTCGTTCTTGATGGCTTCCAGGCGGATGTTCTCAAGCCATTCCCTGCCACGCTTCTCCAGCTTGGGCAGGATGAATTGCCCCTTGAGCAAGGGCAGCAAGTGGGCTATCATGCCGATGCGCTCGCTTTGCTGGGCGGTGATGAGGCGGGGCTTGGCCTTCAGGGGGGCGAACGTGTTGTCGGGCGTGCGGGCGATGGCTATGCGCGACTGGAATCCGTCGGTGTAGTTGGGCACCACTCGATACAGGGCGTCGGGCGTGCCGCACATGGTGACGTTCCATTTCAGGTGCTCGATGTGCACGGTCACTGCGTCGGCGCTTCTTGCCTCCCGGTCGTATCGGCTGGCGTCGTAAGCCTGTCTGAGCATCACGCTGAAGTCGCTGATGGCAGCGACAACCCTGGCGGAGGATCAGGCTCTAGCAGCGACGGAGACACGGTACTCTAACATAACTCAAACATAACATTTTAAGCCTAGAAAATTATGAACAAGAAAGTATTTTGGGAGCGAGTGCTCCAGCTCGCCATCACCATCCTCACCGCCATCGCCACCACGCTCACCGCCAATGCGGCCATCATGCAGTAACCATCAGCTAAAAGAAAATCCCCGTCGCTCGGACTTTTTCATCCGATGCGGCGGGGATTTTTTTGCTTATAACAATCCAAAACGTCTCAACGTATTCTTGGAAACATTTTCGTAAGAACAGATGGCTTCTTTTATTGCTGACAAATCTTGCACGGTTAACTTCCCTTTTTTCTTGTCACTAGAAAACAACTTAGAGAAACGTTCCTATGAGATTTTCTTGAAATCAGAGCAATCCACATATCTGTCGTGACTATCTAGAAAATCATAATCAGACGCTTTCAGCAAGTAATGCAGTTTGCGCCTGCACTCAGGCAGATGCGGGTTGATTTCCGTATTGATGAGAACAAACCCAATGGCATTTCCTTGTTGGTCTTTGCCGACTACCACAAGTACTTTTTCCGTGCTTCGTCTCCCGCTTTTTTCGGAAAATAACGCCT
>DBLF01000027.1 GCA_002297965.1 Candidatus Segatella papionis | reverse complement strand
TGAACACTATCTTCGACGGCGAGGAGTTGGTAAACTTCATCCCTAACAAGGTAAAGCGTTACTTCGCTCAGAACAACATTAAGGTATATTATATCAACGCTACTAAGATTGCCCAGGAGATTGGTCTCGGTAACCGTACCAACACTATCCTTCAGTCTGCATTCTTCCGCATCACAGAGGTTATTCCTTTGGATCTTGCCGTAGAGCAGATGAAGGCATTCATCGTGAAGTCTTACTCTAAGAAGGGTCAGGATGTCGTTGACAAGAACTTCGGCGCTGTTGACCGTGGTGGTGAGTACAAGGAGTTGACAGTTGATCCAGCTTGGGCTAACCTCGCTGACGAGGCTAAGAAGGAAGACGATGCTCCAGCATTCGTTAAGGAGTTGGTTCGTCCTATCAACGGCCAGGCAGGTGACCTCTTGAAGGTATCCGACTTCGTTAAGCACAACACTGTAGATGGTACATGGGAGAACGGTACAGCAGCATTCGAGAAGCGTGGTGTTGAGGCATTCGTTCCAGTATGGAATGTAGAGAACTGTATCCAGTGTAACAAGTGTTCATTCGTTTGTCCTCACGCAGCCATCCGTCCATTCGTATTGACCGACGAGGAGTTGGCAGGCATCGATGGTCTCGCTACTCAGGATGTGAAGGCTCCTAAGGCTTTGGCTGGTATGCACTTCCGCATCGAGACTTCAGTACTCGACTGTCTTGGTTGTGGTAACTGTGCTGACGTCTGCCCAGGCAAGAAGGGTGAGAAGGCATTGACCATGGTTCCATTCAACGTTGACGCTGAGGATATGGTTAAGGAAGCACAGAACTGGGAGTACCTCGTACACAAGGTAGCTTCTAAGCAGGATCTCGTTGACATCAAGCAGAGCCCTAAGAACTCTCAGTTCGCTCAGCCATTGTTCGAGTTCTCGGGTGCATGCTCTGGTTGTGGTGAGACTCCATACGTTAAGTTGATTTCTCAGCTCTTCGGTGATCGTCAGATGATTGCTAACGCTACGGGTTGTTCTTCTATCTACTCAGCTTCTATCCCATCTACTCCATATACCAAGAACGCTAAGGGTCAGGGTCCTGCATTCGACAACTCTTTGTTCGAGGACTTCTGCGAGTTCGGTCTCGGTATGGTTTTGGGTAACAAGAAGATGAAGGAGCGCATCGTTCACTTGCTCGAAGAGGGTAAGGCTCAGGAGGGTATCCCAGCTGAGTTCGTAGCTGCTGCTGATAAGTGGATTGCCAACAAGGATGATTCTGAGGGCTCTAAGGAGGCTGCTGCCGAGTTGAAGCCTATCATCGCTGCTGGTGCAGAGAAGGGATGCCCTATCTGCCAGGAGTTGAAGACTTTGGATCATTACCTCGTTAAGCGTTCACAGTGGATCATCGGTGGTGATGGTGCTTCTTACGATATTGGTTACGGTGGTCTCGACCACGTATTGGCTTCTGGTGAGGATGTCAACATCTTGGTACTTGATACTGAGGTTTACTCTAACACTGGTGGTCAGTCTTCTAAGTCAACTCCACTTGGTGCCATCGCACAGTTCGCTGCACAGGGTAAGCGTATCCGCAAGAAGGATCTCGGTTTGATGCAGACAACATACGGTTACATCTACGTAGCTCAGGTTGCTATGGGTGCAGACAATGCACAGACATTGAAGGCTATCCGCGAGGCTGAGGCTTATCACGGACCATCTCTCATCATCGCTTACGCACCATGTATCAACCACGGTTTGAAGCGTAAGGGCGGTATGGGTCGTTCACAGCACGAGGAAGAGTTGGCTGTTGAGTGCGGTTATTGGCACTTGTGGCGTTACAACCCAGAGTTGGCCGAGCAGGGCAAGAACCCATTCTCACTCGACTCTAAGGCTCCTAAGTGGGAGAACTTCCGTGACTTCTTGCTCGGTGAGGTACGTTATCTCTCTGTACAGAAGGCATATCCTAAGGAGGCTGATGAGCTCTTCACTCAGGCAGAGAAGATGGCTAAGCTCCGTTACCAGACTTACGTTCGTAAGAGCCAGGAGGACTGGAGCGAGCAGATTTAATCTGAATACTTTTAGATTATAAACATATAAAAATGAGCCTTGGTTGCATTTTCGGATGCCGCCAAGGCTTTTTTATTTATACAACACTTGTGTAAAATATATTCTAACCACGTCTGTAAAGAAAAATTAAGCAGATTACAACATTAGAGATAAAGAGCTGATGTTAAATTAGTTATTGAAATTCTCTAATGATGCTATGATGCTTTTCTAAGTGTTAGGATGTTTTCTAAATATACCAACCATATCAAATAAAAAAAGGTTGAAAATCTCACTTGAAGACTTTCAACCCTTTTTGAGAAAAGGTGATTCCGTTGGGGTTCGAACCCAAGACCCACAGCTTAGAAGGCTGTTGCTCTAATCCAACTGAGCTACGGAACCAAAGCACTTTTTCTCATTAGCGTTTGCAAAGGTACTAATTTTTTATGAAACTACCAAATTATTTTCGATATTTTTTTATTCATCTTTAGAATTTCCATTTTTCTTTGCAGTCTCTATTAGGAAAATACATCAAGGCAAAGATGTTTGCTCATCCCATCTGAACGGCAACTACAGCATCGGCGACACCTACATATTGCATCATATATGATAAAAAAAGTTCTAATTTCATGTCACTGATGTCACACCACTAGTTAACAATCTGAAAATTAAAGATTTAAGGCGTGACATGAAATAAAATTTTGATGTCATTTCATGTCACTGTTGTCACGCACTCATTCTATTTTTCCGTAAACTTACGTAAGTCAAGCATAAGCACAAAAAGCTCATTCTGAAGAATCAGGAAAAGTCAATTCTCCGCAGTGCCCAACATCACCCGATAGCTTGGGCATTTTTGCCCAGCGGCAAGATTATTTATACCCATGGTCGTTGGGCAAAAACACCCATCGGCGTGGGCAGAATTGCTTGTTGCGTCGGGCACTTTTGCTTGTGGGCTGACTGATTTCTGGAAAAGAATGGGGAAAAGGAAAGTCGCAGCCTCGCCAACAAACTGACCGCGACTTTCTTATATATACTACAATAGTTTTCTTATATTTTGTTCTTTACTTCTTTTTTTTGAGTTCCAGCTTAGGAATCTTGATTTTCTGTCCAGCCTTCAATTCCGAGGAGCAGCCATTAAGGGCCTCTACGTAACATTCCATACCAGGACCAAGATATCTTTTACTCAGAGCCGAAAGGGATTGTCCTTCTTTAACTGTCACAACCTCAGAAACGCCAATGATACGATAGGCACCCGTGCGGACTCGCACATCTTTATCGTATTTAGCAGCAGACTGTTTCTGATTTTCATCAAGCGAAAGCTTTTTCTGTTCCATCTGTTGTTTCTTCTGTTCCACCTGTTGCTTTTCAATTTCATTGCCTTTCTTTGATTTGACAGAAGATATATTCTGAATCTCAGCTTGATTTTCGGGAAGACGCTGCGGCTCATCCATCGAACGTTCACTCTTTTCATCCACCTTTCTGATTACTTCGCTGGCTTGTGCCATTCGGACGCTATCCTCAACGGCTTTTTTCCGCATGGTCTCTTCACTAGAAGGAATGTTCGTACGAATTGGAGAAATCTTAGGCGTCTGCAATGGTTGTTCCTTATTAACTTCTTGCTGAGCAATAAGAGCTTGCAAACTTCCAAAACGATTATATGCAAACCATCCGATTGCGCCTATCAATGCCAAAACTGCTACACAAACGGTCAATACAAAAGTACGATGCCGCGGAATCTTCACCTCAGATTCCACTTGCTCTTGTTGGCTTCCGATTACTTGCTCTTGTTGGCTTCTGATTACTTGCTCTTGTTGGCTTCCGATTACTTGCTCTTGTTTGTCCTCATCTAGGCTATCCTCGCAAGAACTCTCTTTCTCAGAATCACCAATGACGATTACTTCATCACTTACCTCATTTTTGGTTTCCTCTCCAGAGAAGCAGACAACTCCACTGTCATCCGAGGTTGACAATCCCTGGTCTGGGATATGTGGAATGATTCTTTCAGTTGAAGTATCTTCCACATGATTATCAAGAGCCAAGAAACTATCCGTTTCGTTATCCGATGAATCATCAGATTCTGTTATCATCTTTTGGGAATCTGCAGCTTCCTCTTTAGAACTTACTGTGTTCTTTTGAGAATCCACAATTTTCTCTTCTTTGTCCGCTTCTTCCCCATCAGATTCCTCCTCTGCTTCAAATTTCCTGTCAATCTCTTCGAAATCAACGCCATCGTTCACAACCACTGTCTCAAACTGAGCAAAAGGCTTGTTCACAATTTCCTTCAGAATGCTGTCGGGAGCGAAAGTGATTTTGTCTCTACCTTCGATGACGATGCGTTCACCCGTGTTCACATTCACACTCTCACGATCCTTCACTGAGGTGACCTTGAAAGTACCAAGCCATTTCATCTTCACCTGCTTGTCTGTACGGAGACCGTCGTTGACTACCTCAAACATTTTTCGGATAAACACTTCCGTTTCCTGCGGATTCAATCCAGTCTTCTCAGAGAGACGAAGAGCCAAAGCATTCAAACTAGTCTTGCCCATCAGCCTCCCCTCCATTCTTTAGTTTTTCTTTGACGGATGCCACTGGTCGGAAACCAAGCACTAACTTTGGCGGAACCAGCTGACGTTTCTTGGTTGTCGGATTTACCACCACTCGCTCCAGACGTTTTTTTACCTCAAACGTACCGAAGTTTGGGATGGAGACAGCCTCCCCATCCTCAAATTCTGCAATCATTGCATCTATCACCTTGCGAACCATCCTCTGCGTATCATCGAGAGAATAGCCAGTCTGCCGAGCCAACTCCGCTATATAGTCCTTGTTATTCATGATTCATCTGATAGTCTTCACTTCTATTATCTTCAAGTTGTCAGCTTAAAGAATCATCCTTCAAGCTAAAAGACAATTAATCATTTAACCACTTCACCATAGAGGTCGAACTCCTCACTCTGAGTTATCTTTACATTGTAGAATGTACCTATACGCAGACGCTTGTCAGACCTGACAAGTACCTCTGGATCAACCTCAGGCGAACAGAATTCCGTTCTTCCGATATAATAATCACCTTCTTTACGATCGATGATTACCTTAAGTGTCTTGCCTACCTTAGCAGCCTCAATCTCGGTACTGATATCCTGCTGAAGGATCATCAGTTCGTCAAGTCGGCGCTGCTTTACTTCGGCTGGCACATCATCCTCATAATTGTTGGCACTATAAGTTCCCTCCTCCTCGGAATAGGCGAAGGCACCCATACGCTCGAATCGCTGCTCGCGCACAAAGTCTAACAGCTCATGGAAGTCTTCCTGGGTCTCGCCCGGGAAACCTACCATCAGAGTGGTGCGAATATGTATTCCTGGCACACGTTCGCGGATGGTCTTGAGAAGATCGAGTGTCTCCTGCTTTGTCACATGGCGGTGCATGCGAGAGAGCATGTGGTCGCTGATGTGCTGCAGGGCGATGTCGAGATACTTGCACACGTTAGGTTTCTCACGCATCACGTCGAGCAAATCGAGCGGAAACTGGTTTGGATAAGCATAATGCAGACGAATCCACTTCACCCCAGGAATGTCGGCCATCTCGCTGATAAGTTCCGTGATATGGTGCTTGCCGTCAATATCGACCCCATAATAGGTGAGCTCCTGGGCTATGATTTGGAACTCCTTCACGCCATCGGCAACCAATTGGCGCACCTCTTCCAAGATTTCTGCCTTAGGACGTGAAATATGTTTGCCAGTGATGATAGGGATGGCACAATAAGCGCAGCGACGGTCGCAGCCCTCAGAGATTTTGATGTAGGCATAGTGATGAGGTGTCGTGAGATGGCGCTTTCCATCGCATGATGGCTCGTCGGCCTTACCTAGCTCCTGAAGCAACTGCTTGTAGTTGAACTTACCGTAAAACTTATCTACCTCGGGCATTTCCTCCTCCAATTCGTCTTTGTAACGCTGAGAGAGGCATCCCATCACGTAAAGCTTGCGAAGACGTCCTTCCTCCTTGGCTTGGATGAACTCCAGAATCGTATCAATGCTTTCCTGCTTGGCATCCTCTATGAAGCCACAAGTATTGATGACAGCAATCTCGCCCTGCGGACGCTTAGGGTCGTGGACGCAATGATACCCATTGGCCTCAAATTGCTTCATAAGCAACTCGCTGTCAACCAAATTCTTGGAGCAGCCCATGGTAACTATGTCGATTTGATTTTTCTTCATTCTTGTTTATTTCTCAAACAATTTTCTTGTCTATTTCTTAAAGAATTGTTTTATTTATTTCTTAAATTCTAAAAGAATTGTTTTGTCTATATCTTATACAATTTTATTTTTTGAACAATGAGTCAACGAACTCATTTTTATTGAAGAGCTGCAAGTCTTCCATGCCTTCTCCCAATCCGATGTATTTCACAGGAACCTTGAGCTGGTCGGAAATACCAATGACCACGCCACCCTTTGCCGTTCCATCTAGTTTGGTGATGGCAAGCGACGAGATGTCGGTGACAGCGGCAAACTGCTTGGCTTGCTCGAAGGCGTTCTGTCCCGTACTTCCATCCAAGACGAGCATTACCTCATCTGGAGCCTCAGGGATTACCTTCTTCATCACTTCCTTGATTTTCTTAAGCTCATTCATCAAGTTCACCTTGTTGTGCAAACGACCAGCCGTATCAATCAGCACCACGTCGGCGCCATTCGCCTTGGCACTCTGCAATGTGTCGAATGCCACACTAGCAGGGTCTGAACCCATCTGCTGTTTCACCACCGGAACGCCCACACGCTCACCCCATATACAAATCTGCTCTACGGCTGCGGCGCGGAAAGTATCGGCAGCACCGAGATATACTTTCTTGCCCGCCTTCTTGAACTGGTAGGCAAGCTTACCTATGGTTGTGGTCTTGCCCACTCCATTTACACCCACCACAAGAATGACGTATGGCTTATGGTCGGAAGGCAAGTCCCAATTCTCATTGTCATTGGTATGGTTTTCCTCCAAGAGGCTCGCAATTTCCTCACGCAAGATTCTGTTGAGCTCGGAAGTAGAGACATATTTGTCACGAGCCACGCGCTCCTCGATGCGGCGAATAATCTTAACCGTGGTTTCCACACCTACATCAGAAGTGATGAGTACTTCCTCCAGGTCATCGAGCACGTCATCATCTACGGTTGACTTACCAGCCACCGCGCGAGCCAATTTTCCGAACACACTCTCCTTGGTTTTTTCGAGTCCCTTATCGAGAGTTTCCTTTTTCTTGTTGCTAAATAATCCGAATAATCCCATATCTATAGCTATATTTTTAATGCAAAAATGATGCATACGAGCATAATGAAAACTTGCTTTCAAATAGCCGAATGCAGCATATATTCTGCAAAGTTACGAAAATATTTGAAACTATAGGCTTTTTTCTTAAAAAATATTGTTAACTATGCCAAAGAATATATAAATAATAGGATTACATACCGAGCAGACGAAGTTTTTTTTATACCTTTGTGTGAGAAAACATAAACATATTGGTAATATGAAGAAAATATTTATCTCGATACTGCTGCTCATCCCTGCGATTACCTTACAGGCGCAGAGCGTGCTCACCCCCCAGCAACAACTGGAAAAAGCCCAAAAGGAGCTAGAGGAAGCGAAAAAAGCATTGGAAGCAGCAAAAATCCAAGCAGAGGCAGCAAAAGCTAAAGCCGAAGCAGACAAAATGAAGCAAGAAACTGAAAAGCTGAAGCAAGAAACCAAAAGAATCAAGGCGGAAGCAGAAAAGGTGAAGGCGGAAGCAGAAAAGACAAAGAATGAGGCTGAAAAAGCAAACGCAGAGGCTGAAAAAGCTAAGGTTGAAGCTACAACAGCCAACCCTGCAGAAACCAAAGCTACGACTTCAACCGGATGGGTCGTACCTACTGCTACAGCCAAAAAAACGGAAGAAAAGAAGGTGGAGAAAAACGCCAGCGGAGTGGTCTTGAAAGAAGACCCGAAGTACTTGGCTGGAGCCGTAACCCTTAATGCAGACGGCAAGGTGGAATTCAACCTTGACACTGATGCCAATGGCAAAAGTGCCGCACAGATATATGACATCGTGTTCCAGTATATGAGCGAACTTACCCAAGGAGAAAACAACATCAACAGCCGCGTGGCACTGGTCAACAAAGATGAGCACGTCATCGCCTGCGTGATGGACGAATGGATGATATTCAATCAGTCGTTTATCTCGCTCGACCGTACCGAGGCAAAATACCAATTGGTGGCCAACATAAAAGACAACCACCTGCACCTCACAATGGGACGCATTTCGTATAACTACGAGGAAGGCAGAAGCACAGGCTTTAAGGAGCCAGCAGAAAATGTGATTACCGACAAGTATGCCCTCAACAAGAAGAAAAACGACTTGGCGAAGATCTTCGGCAAATTCCGCAGACTCACCATCGACAGAAAAGACCAAATCTTCAACGACTTGTCAGCATTAATAAAGCAATAAGACAAAAGCAAAACTAGAAAATGGACAATACAACAGATACAAAAGGACAGACCCAGCAGATTAATGGCAATGCCCCAAAACAAGCGCAACACCCCGCTCAGGAGAAACAGACACAAACCAGTTACGCAGTGCGCCCAGAGCATCGCCACCATCGCCGTCTAGAATATGCAGACAAGAACAACATGCTGGTGGTAAGAAACTGGCTCAACATCGGTTTTATGTTATTCGCCATCGTAGGCGTTATCCTTTGGACCCAGATGGACGACCATACCATCGCCAACATAATGCTCATCATCGGCGTCATCATGAAAATTGCCGAGGTATGCATCCGACTATTCAAGAAATAAGACATAGTCAAGAACATTTCAGATACACGACCATTTCAGATAAATGAAGAAAATACTATTCTCATCAATCCTAGTTTGTGCTGCAACCCTCCCGGTTGCGGCACAAAGTGATTTTACAGAATTCAGCAACAACGAGGACTCGCAGTTCCGTCCACAAACCAACAAACACGTCAACACAGACTCACTAGGTACCGACAAGGAAATTCCAAAGGGCATCAAGGTGTGGACTGTGGATGAACGGTTTGGCGACATACGCCCTGCCGTGGTGGACACTCTGCAGGCTATGTATCAAAACACCACATTCAACGAAGGTTTGCGCGGAGAGTACAACACACTGGGCAATATGGGATCCCCTCGCATCAACCGCATCTTCATCGACAGAAGAAACACACAGGGCAACTTCATCTTCACGGAACCCTACGACAACATCGTAACTCCCGTGAGTGACTTCCATTTCACCAACACCTACTCGCCTATCACCAACGTAACACTCAACAGCTGCGGAAACCGAACCAATGGCGAGGACGACTTTAAGGCCATCTTTGCAGTAAACGCCAACAAGCAGCTAGGCGGCGGATTCCGATTCGACTATAAATATGGCCGAGGATTCTATGACGCCCAGAGCACATCGCATTTCAAATATACGATGTGGACTAGCTACCTAGGCGACCGCTACCAGGCGCACTTCCTCTTCAGTACCCTCCATCAGAAGGTAACAGAGAACGGCGGCATCACCAACGATGACTACATCAAGCATCCAGAGCTGTTCGCCGACAACTTCGCCACCAACGAAATCCCTACTGTCCTCTCGGAGAACTGGAACAGAAATGACAACCAGCACATCTTCTTCTCGCATCGGTACAACGTAGGATTCAGCCGAAAGGTCAAGATGACGGAGGAAGAAATCAAGGCCAAGAAATTCGCCATGGAATCGGCAAAGGACAATGCTGCCGAAGAAGCGAAGGAAGAAGCCAAGAAAAAAGCGAAAGAGCAGGGAAAGGAGTTTGACGAGAAAGATTTCGAGAAAAAGCAAAAGCAAAACCAAACTTTCTCTGGCAGACCCTCAGATGCCAAAATTGCCGGAAACGAACCTGCAAAAGTAAAAACAGACAACAAGGATATGGCATCCAGCAATGCAGCCAAAGACTTCAAGGCTGACAACTCACGAATCTCCGTAAAAGGCAAGGCTATGGCAGACAGCTTGATTGCCGCCGAGAAAAAGAAGTCGGAAGACTCACTTTTCTACAAGACGGAATACGTGCCAGTGACCAGCTTCATACACACTGTACAGTTTGATAACTACCGCCGCATTTACGAGGCATACCAAACACCACAAGACTATTATCTCAAGGAATATTATGATGCTGGCAAGCTGACAGGCGACTCTATCTTCGACCAAACGAAGCACTGGAGGCTAAAAAACACCATCGCCATGGGAACCCTGGAAGGATTCAGCAAGTGGGCAAAAGCAGGACTCAAGGCTTTCGCCAGCTACGACTTACGCCACTACGAACTACCAGACAAGGTGGGTGGTTTTACAAAATACAACGAGCACACCTTGAGCGTGGGAGGTCAACTGAGCAAGACTCAAGGAAAGACCTTGCATTACAACGTGGTGGGCGAAATTGGACTCACAGGCGTGGATGCCGGTGCATTTGCCATCGACGGAAACGCTGATATCAACTTGCCATTCCTTGGAGACACGGTACAGGTAAGGGGCGATGCTTTCATACATCACGAGACTCCATCGTTCTACTATCGCAAGTACCATGCACGCCACCTTTGGTGGGACGATGACTTGAGCAAGATTATCCACTCCCGCATCATGGGAACGCTGAGATTCGGCAAGACCAACACGACGCTTCGAGTGGCTGTAGATGAAATCAAGAACTACACCTATTTCTCGCAGGAATACACCATCGGCGAGAACGGCTTACGAACAGGTGTAAACGTAACTCCTAAGCAAAGCAGCGGAGCCATCAACCTGATTACCGCCCAGCTGCAGCAAGACTTTAAGTTAGGCATCTTCAACTGGCAAAATGTCATCACATACCAGCATTCAAGCAACATGGGCGCGCTCCCAGTGCCAGACTTGAATGTTTATACCAATCTGTTCATCAAGTTCAGGGTGGTAAAGGTTCTCAACATCGAGTTAGGTGCTGATGCTAGATACTTCACGAGCTACGAAGCTCCCGATTATTCACCATACATCGGGCAATACACCGTACAAGGCAACGGCGAGAACAATGTGAAAGTGGGCAACTACCCTATCGTCAACGCTTACGCCAATGTACATATCAAGCATACTCGCTTCTTCGTGATGATGAGCCACCTCAACGCAGGCCAAGGCGACAAGAACTATTTCTTCACGCCACATTATCCGATGAACGAAAGTGTGTTCAGAATGGGTGTGAGCTGGAACTTCTTTAATTAAAAGAACAAGCTCTATTAAAAGAAAACGATATAAGATGGTAAAGACAAATTCTATAAAAGCATGGTTCCTAGCCGCACGCCCGAAGACTCTGACGGCGGCGGCTGTGCCTGTATTACTGGGCATCGCCCTAGCTATAGCTAGAATGTCAGCCAAAAGGCTTTATGTAGGAGTCAACATCGACAATGACGACTTGTTGGATTGGATGTTCGAAAGCAAACAATGGATACCAGCCCTCCTATGCCTCCTCTTTGCCTGGGTGATGCAGATAGATAGCAACTTGGTAAACGACTACTTCGACTTCAAACACGGTAACGATGACGAAACCCGACTAGGTCCTAAGCGCGCCTGTGCCGAAGGATGGATTACCTTGCCAGCCATGAAGCGAGGCATCACCTTCACCACCCTGCTAGGGTGCGCCATCGGATTGCCACTGATTCTCTTCGGTGGCTGGGAGATGGTCATCGTGGGTATCTGCTGCGTCATTTTCTGTTTCCTATACACCACGTGCCTCAGTTACCTGGGGCTAGGCGATGTACTGGTGCTCGTGTTCTTTGGCATCGTGCCTGTTTGCTGCACCTACTACCTGGTAGTACCAGAACTATATCATGGCATTACGAAAGAAGTAGCCCTGGCTTCCATCGCCTGCGGACTTGTGGTAGATACACTGCTCATCGTAAATAACTATCGGGATTACGACAATGACCAAAAAGCTGGAAAGAAAACGCTTGTGGTTCACATCGGGAAACGCAATGCCGAAAGACTTTACCTATGGTTAGGACTCGGGGCTATACTCATCATGATTGGAATCGGCGTTTACGATGCCCTAACATACCAAATGGCTACTTATATGCTGCCGCTTTACGGGGTATATATCGCCTTACACGCCCTCACTTACCACAAGATGAAAGAAATCGGAGAAGGTAGAGAACTCAACAAAGTACTAGGGATGACAGCACGAAACATCTTTGTCTTTGGCATCATGGCAGTAATCGCCATTATCTTCTCAGCCAAGTAATATGAACATCCGTTTTCTATATGGGTCTAGACTCAAAGATTCATCATATTAAATAGGAATCATTACATTAATTCTAATATTATAATAATGTACACGCGTACATTATTTATATACTAATAGAATGCAAGAAAGACTAGCGGAGAATAAACTATAAAATATCACAAACGAAGGACGAACTATGAAACAGCAAGTAAATCTCGAAATTATGCAATTTGTGGAAACACAAATTCTCCCCAAATACACAGCTTTCGGCGAAAGCCATGGTCTTCGCCATGTAACTCGTGTGATAAAAAACGCCCTCAAGCTAGTACCCATCACAGGCGCAGACATCAATATGGTCTATGTCGTTGCCGCCTATCACGACTTAGGTATGAGCGGTCCACGAGCCATACACCATATCACAAGCGGCAAGATTCTTCAGGCAGACGCTCGTCTAAAACGTTGGTTCAGCCCCGAGCAAATCAAGATTATGAAAGAAGCTGTGGAAGATCACAGAGCCTCATCTAGCCGACAGCCACGCAGCATATACGGCAAAATAGTAGCTGAGGCTGACAGAGACATCGAAATTCACGAGATATTCCTACGTGCCATCCAATACGGGAAAGAAAATTACCCAAAACTAACCAAAGAGGAACAATGGAAACGATTTTCCGACCACATGGACGAGAAATATTCGAGAAACGGATACATCAAACTTTGGATTCCAAACTCTCCCAACGAAAAAGCGCTCAAAGAATTACGAAACATCATCGAGCATAAACAAGAGCTGAGAGCAGAATTTGAAAAAATATACGAAGAAATTAGTTAAAAGATTTGGTGGATTCAAAACTTTACACTATCTTTGCAACATAGAAATGACGCAGACTTCTATCAGCAGATAATAGCTAATGCTATGTCTAGCCGATTAATATTATAAGGGTCGTGTCGGTTCGATCGGGATACTCATCAAATTACAATTATGAAACCGAGAAGACTTCTCTTGCCTATGGCGGGCCACATAAATTGAATTGTCAACTAAGCTGTAAAGCCAGTGGATTACAAAAGCGGAGAGCTCTCAAATGTTACTGACATTCGGAGTTTCATCACATCATCGAGCGACCCTTTCTTTTATATTAGCGGCAGATTTCCTAAATAAGGAGGTCTGCCCTTTTTATTACTTCCTACCTTTCACTACTTCTTTACTACTTCCGACTTTTCATTCCAAATAATCCCACCTTCCGCATTCTAATATTGATAACTTCATTCAAGCTTTTTGCCTGTAGAAAAGTTTCACCGCCCCTCACAAAAGGAAAAAACGAGCCTGTCCACATCAAAAAATCAAGAAAAACACATTTTTATACCAAAAAGTTTCCGAAAAATTTGGTGGATTCAAATATTTATTGTACCTTTGCACCCGCATTTGAGAACGATGTTTGTCGATTTGGTAACAAAAATCCGACTGGAAGGTTGGGTGAGTGGCTGAAACCACCAGTTTGCTAAACTGACGTGCGGGATTACCGTACCGGGGGTTCGAATCCCCCACCTTCCGCAAACAGAGTTCGAGATTGCACCGTTGGTCGATTCATCTAATGGTTA
>DBLF01000031.1:3688-4828 GCA_002297965.1 Candidatus Segatella papionis | reverse complement strand
TTCATCGACTCCAAGTTGGAACCATTCAAGGACAAGCTCTTCACTGCCGAAGTGGATGGCAAAGGTATGGTGGAATATGCCTTCCATCGTGAGATAACTCGCGAAGACATCCTCAAACTCCTCGAAATCAAGATGCAGCGCATCCTGAAATACAACAAGGACAAGGCAGACGAACTGCTGATGAAGATCAAGGCGGAACTCGCCGAAATCGAGAACGACCTCGCCCACATGACCGATGTCACCATCAACTGGTTCGAGTACCTCAAGGGAAAATACGGAAAGCAACATCCTAGAAAGACGGAAATCCGAAACTTCGACACCATCGAGGTAACCAAGGTAGTGGAGGCTAACCAAAAGCTCTACATCAACCGCACAGAAGGTTTCGTAGGTATGGGATTGAAGAAGGACGAGTTCGTATGCAACTGTTCCGACCTCGACGACATCATCATCTTCTACAAGGACGGTAAGTTCAAGGTAACGAAGATTGCCGACAAGATATTCGTGGGCAAGAACATCCTCCACGTACAGGTGTTCAAGAAGAACGACAAGCGCACCATCTACAACTGCGTTTACCGTGACGGCAAACAAGGCGAGTACTTCATCAAGCGATTCAATGTAACCGCCATGACTCGCGACAAGATATACGACATCACCCAGGGCAAACCGGGCAGCAAGGTCATCTACTTCACCGCCAATCCTAACGGTGAGGCAGAACTCATTAAGTGTACCTTGGAACCTGATTTGAGCAAGCGCCGACAGAGCATTTTCCTGGAGAAAGACTTCTCCACCATCCTTATCAAGGGACGTGCCGCCAAGGGCAACCTCCTCACCAAGCGCACCATCCGCCGCATCGGCTTGAAGAGCCACGGTCATAGCACCTTAGGAGGCAGAAAGGTATGGTTCGACCCAGATGTAAACCGCATCAACTACGATGAGAACGGTCGCTTCCTCGGCGAGTTCAACGACGACGAGAGCATCTTGGTGGTACTCGACAACGGCGAGTTCTACATCACCAACTTCGACGTGAATAACCATTACGAGGATAATATCTTGCGTTTGGAAAAATGGGATGAGCACAAGATATGGACGGCTGTACTCTATGATGCCGACAATCAAGGCTACCCATACATCAAGCGATTC
>DBLF01000031.1:1192-3611 GCA_002297965.1 Candidatus Segatella papionis | reverse complement strand
CTCCTCACCGACACCGCCTTCCCTCGCCTCAAGGTAACCTATGGTGGTGTGGACGCCGTTCGCCCTGCCGAGGAGATTGATGCCGAACAATTCATCGCCCAGAAGAGTTTCAAGGCGAAGGGCAAGCGTCTGACGACGTGGAAGATAGAAAGCATCGAAGAAATGGAACCTACAAGATTCCCAGAACAATCTGCTGAGGATGAGTCTTCTGAAGAAAGTGGTTCTGCTGATGGTGAGAACGTAGAAAGCAAGGAAGAGCCTGTGGAGAATCTCGACCCGGATGCTGGTAAGAGCGAACAGCAAGTCATCGACGAGCTGACTGGACAAACCAGCCTGTTCTCTGACGCCGACTTTACGGAAGATGACAAGAAAGATAAGGATTGGTTGTCAAAGCAATAAATGACGTTACATACTGTCCGCTAGGCGATCCGATCCGGGGAATTGTAATCCCCGGCAAGCAAATAAGCATATCACAAAAAACGGAGTTTAAGTTTTTGATAGTTTAAACTCCGTTTTTATTTTCATACAGTTAGGCGTTCCTGTGGGTTTGTAATCCGCAGGCTAGGAAGAAACTTATCTCTTATACCCCTCCAGCTTCTCCAAGCAATATGCCTTGAAATCGCTCCAATGATAATAAGGAGCCACATCACTCTTGATAGGCAACGTAGCCTCATCCTCGTTCAGCAACACTTTTACCAACACATCGTTAACCTTCGCCTTGTTGCGATAGAACACAAACTGAAGGTTGGTTGCCATTGGCGTAATCTTGTAGTCAAACCATTGAGAGGCAATTTTCTCAGGGTCCTTGATTTCCTCACCATAACCATTTAGGTCGAGCAAACAAGTGAGAGGAGTTACCATCGTGTCGTGCCCATATCGGAGGGTCGCACCCGGATGCTCCAAGGCGATGCAGCTATCCGCCTTCTCGATAATGTCACGCAAGAGATTGCGCTGGGAGAAAGGCTGCTCATTGCCTGTATAAGGCGAATAGCCATACGACATCTGCCACCAAGAATTGCTGACCACCCAGTTCTGATAAATTTCATCCTCATTGAAGAGGTCATAGAGCGATACTTTTCCTCTCAGTTCCGTACCCTGGATGGCACCCGCCATCTCGAAGAGCTTCCAGTTGAGGTCACGTTGGTCGATGTTCTGCTTCACCCATGCTGGGTCGTTAAAAAGTTCCTGCATCACACGACTATAGCAGTCATGCTTCTTGGTGAACTCCTCCTGCACCACCTTTCTTCCCACACAATACTTCAAACTGTCCAGACGTTTGTCGTCCTGGTTCATAAAATACATATCGTGGTAGCTAGCATCATGGAAGATATGGAGCTTCGGATTGATGCGGAGCATCTGCTGCAAGCCATTCTCCATGGAGAGGATGCAACGGATCACCACCGTGCTTCGAGCCTCGATGTTCGTATTTCCGGCAAATATCTCCGGGAAACGTTCCATCATTCTTCTGGTGATACCCTGATGTTGCAAAGCGCCGAGCGGTGTCAATTCACCGTCACGTCCCTTGGCATCCTCACGAATCAACTTCACCTTCTGCAAGGTTTCCTCGCCCTTGGCAGTCAACTTGCCCTCCTGCTTCGCCTTGAGCAGGGAGAAATAAGGCACATCGTAAGCCGCACTACCAATCATATAGCGAGAACCATGTCTGCCGTAATGGCTCAGATAGAAAGGCTTATAGCCCTTTGGGGCTGGAGTTAGCTTCTTCTGAGGTCCACGATAAGCCACGTAGTTACTAGCCGAGAGCGTAATGTCTCGGCGGAAATCCTCCTGTGGAGTTTGTGCCAGCATCTGAGCCGATGCCATCAAAGGCATCGCCAAGATGAAAGCCGTTTTCAAAAAAATATTCTTTTTCATCATATCATTTAATATGCTATAAGATTCTTCACTCTTTGTTCTTCACTCTTCACTTAAGCTCAGTTCCAATTCATGATTTTGCGAAGGAACGGCAGCAATTCACCTGCCATCTTCTGATGTTGAAGCTTACTAGGATGCCAGCTGGCACCATAGCCCAGGTCGCCCGTTTGGAAAGTGAAATCGAAGCGATAGATATTCTTATCGCCCTTCGCTTTTTTCATCAGTTTAAGATTTCCCTTCTTATCTTTCACAAAATTTCCCTTCTGGTCCTTCACATAATTGCTAGCCAGCGTAAATCCTTTCTCGTTGGCATCCTTGCAAATCCGGTCGAGTACAGTTTTCTGCTCGTTACTCTCCTTCTCCCCAAGCATAGGTCCTGTTATTAAGACAATCTTTGCATTGGGATATTTCGTGCGAACCGTCTTCAAGAACATACGATAGTTCTTCTCATAGAGTTGGATATCATAGTTATTGGTAGAAAGGTCGTTGGTACCCAGGTTGATGCAAACGAGCTGAGGCTGATATTTAGCGAAATTCCATTTCTCGT
>DBLF01000031.1:0-1109 GCA_002297965.1 Candidatus Segatella papionis | reverse complement strand
AATTGCGATATACGCCGATGCCACTTCTCGAAATGGAAGTATGCTGTGCCTTCAAACTATCGCTCACGATATTGGCATAAGTGAGCCAATGGTTCTCCGTCTCGTCCTCGAATGGGTCTGTCATCTCGATGCTTTCCACACCATAGCCACAAGTGATGGAATTGCCAATAAACTCTATCTTTCGTTCTGGCAAAGCTGGAGCCTCAACAAGTTTGCAACCCTTGTCGAGCACAAATCCCTTGAATTCAGGGTTACGGAACAATCCCTCTATCACATACATCACCTTTACCTGATGGATACCCTTTGGCAGTGCCGCAGCCACGGTGACCACCGAGTCTCGTTCGGCGTTGAATCCTACTTTGAAAGGTTTGTATCCATCCACCTGTGCCATGAAATATCCTGTCATCGGACGGCAAATCATCTTCAGAGAAGTACCCTCGAAAGCAGCCTGAATGGTTGTGCCAGGGAAGTTGAAGCTAGCTACGTCAGGGTTCTTGGCAAAGCTCACACGCCCCACGTACTGAATCATAGGATTGGAAGCCTTCACCACATTGCCCTCGATAGGGAGCGTTGTGGAAGGCTTAGCATTGCCAGCCATTACCGGCACACTAGCAAGCATTGATATTACGCAGAGTCCTATCTTTCCGCTTTGCATCACACATTCCAAAAACTTTCTTGCCTTCATTCTCATAAATGTCATTGTTTTTTAGTTGTTATTTATTATTAGTTATTTTCTTCAGATTTTGGCAATGGAATAGAATATCCATCCTGTCGAAGTCTTTATTGCTTGCAAAATTAGCATAAAATCTCGGAAAAAGCAAACAATCTAAACTTTTTTTGTTCATTTCTTCTTTTTATTCAAATAAAAGTTGTACCTTTGCACTCGCAAATGCGCTTGTGGCGAAATTGGTAGACGCGCTAGACTTAGGATCTAGTGGTTTAGGCCGTGTAGGTTCGAGTCCTATCAGGCGCACCCGATAAAATCCTAACTGCTTGGAAATGAGCGGTTAGGATTTTTTAGCTTATAAAATTGCCAACATTTTGCCAACATAATTCGTTGCTAATTTGCTTTGGTTGGCAAAGTCCGCCTTCATTTTACATTCTTTCAC
>DBLF01000045.1:20198-32786 GCA_002297965.1 Candidatus Segatella papionis | reverse complement strand
ACATCATAACAATGAAAGATATAGCTCGCGACCTGGGCGTAAGCATCGCCACGGTGAGCAGAGCGTTGAAGGACAGCCCTCGAATCAGTGCTGCCCAAAAGGAACGCATACAGGCGTATGCGCGCGAACATAACTTTTACCCCAACGTCATCGGCGAGGCTCTTCGCCATAGTAAGGTGCAGCCGATGAAGGTGATTGGAGTTATTCTGCCCGAACTGGTACACTATTATTTTATGTCCGTGCTCTCGGGTATCGAGGAGGAGGCTCGTGCCAGAGGCTATCGTGTGATGGTGGCGCAGAGCAAGGAGCGATACGACCGAGAGGTTGCCATCTGCGATGACTTCTATAAAAATAAGGTGTGCGGCATCATCGTCTCCCAGGCGAAGGACACCAAGCAGTATGCCCATTTCGAAAAGTTGATGCAGAATGGGGTGCCGCTCGTGTTCTATGACAGAATATGTACGGGGGTGAACTGCTCGCGAGTGGTGGTGGATGATTACATGGGCGCTTTTACCGCCGTGACTCATCTCATCGACACGGGATGCAAGAAGATAGCCTTCTATGGCTCGCCGATGAACATGGAAATCTCCAAGAACCGTTACAATGGCTACCACGATGCGCTGGTGAAGCATGGATTGACTGAAAACCCCGACTGGGTGAAGATTTGCGACAACCGAGCACAGGCTGAGGCTATCACCCCGGAAATCCTGGAGCAGGACGATGTGCCGGATGCTTTCTTTGCCATCAACGACGATACTGCCATCGGCATCCTCTATACCGCCAAGCGCATGGGATATTGCGTGCCCGACGACATCAGCATCTGTGGATTTACCAATGGAGACCGTGCCAAGGCTTCCGACCCGATGCTCACCACCGTGGAACAGCGAGGCGTGGCGGTAGGAGAGGAGGCTGCCAACATCCTTATCGGACAGGTGGAGGGCTCTATCCCTAGGGATGAAGTGGAGAAAAGAGTGGTTAGAACCAGGCTTGTGGTTAGAGGAACGACGAGATAATTGAGAATTAAGAATTAATAATTAAGAATTAATAATTAAGCTTACGCCATTAAAGCTGTTGTCTTAACTCCTTTAACTTCTTAACTCCTTTAACTTCTTAACTCCAAATTATTGAGTATAAAACAAAATAACAATATAACAACAATGAAACAAAAACCTGATTTGAGTTTCTGGAAGCTCTGGAACCTGAGCTTCGGATTCTTCGGGGTTCAGATTGCCTACGCCCTACAGAGCGCCAACATCTCCCGAATTTTCGCAACGTTGGGTGCAGACCCACACAACTTAAGCTATTTCTGGATTCTCCCTCCACTGATGGGAATCCTTGTGCAGCCTATCGTCGGCACACTGAGCGACAAGACTTGGTGCCGATTTGGTCGCCGCATCCCTTACCTATTTGTCGGAGCTACCGTGGCAGTGCTCGTGATGTGCCTGTTGCCTAACGCAGGTTCGCTCGGCTTGACCGTGAGCGGTGCGATGCTCTTCGGTTTGATAGCCTTGATGTTTCTCGATACGAGCATTAATATGGCGATGCAGCCATTCAAGATGTTGGTGGGCGACATGGTGAACGAGAAGCAGAAGGCAAAGGCTTACTCCATTCAGAGTTTCCTCTGCAATGCGGGTTCTGTAGCTGGATATATCTTCCCATTCCTCTTTACATTCCTGGGTATCAAGAATGTAGCTGATGAGGGCGTGGTGCCTGATTCTGTCATTTGGTCGTTCTATGTGGGTGCTGCCATCCTCATCCTTTGTGTCATCTACACCACGATGAAGGTGAAGGAGTGGAATCCTGCTGATTATGCAGCCTATAATGAAGTGAAGAGTGAAGAAAGAAGAGTGAAGAATTCAAATGCTGAGGCTTCTGATGCAACTTCTGAGGAGAAGGCTAATTGGTTCACTTTGCTTCGCAAGGCTCCTTCCACCTTCTGGAAGGTGGGATTGGTACAGTTCTTCTGCTGGGCTGGCTTCCTTTACCTCTGGAATTATTCTACTGGTGCCATCGCCGAGACGGTATGGAACACTACCGACCCTAAGTCGGCTGAATTCCAGGAGGCTGGCAACTGGGTCGGCATCCTCTTTGCCGTACAGGCAGTAGGCTCTGTGCTTTGGGCTGTGGTTCTGCCTCAGTTTAAGAATACCAAGGTGGCATACGCAGCCAGTCTGATTATCGGTGGCGTGGGCTTCGCCCTTATCCCATTCTTGCACAATCAGTACTTGCAGTTCATCCCATTTTTGATGATTGGCGCAGGCTGGGCAGCCATGTTGGCGATGCCTTTCACCTTTGTTACCAATGCCTTGCAGGGCTATGGACACATGGGTGCTTACCTCGGTCTCTTCAATGGAACCATCTGTATTCCTCAGATTGTGGCTGCCATCTGTGGTGGTGGCATCTTGAGTCTGGTAGGTTCTCATCAGAGCGATATGATGATTATGGCTGGCGTACTGCTCATTTGCGGTGCCTTGGCTGTTAGTATCATCAAGGAGAAGAAACAGGAAGAATCTGTAGCAGAAAGTAAAAAATAAGGTAGAAATACGAGACGAGTGCAAACGTTTGCACTCGTTTTCCTTTGATTTGTGCAAAAGAAAAAGTACAACCTATGAATATTTTTCTTAATTTTGCAGCGTGAAAAGATATTTCATAGCGCAAATATGTCATTCGCGGTATAAACAGATATTTCATAGCATAAACATAAATAACTAACCCCCTATAAGGTGTCTTATGACGATTCATTATAATATAGAATACAAAACGGTGTTCGGCGAACAGCTCGTCTTGAACATCCTGAAAGATGATAAGGAACTGAAGTTCCCGATGGCGACACTCGATGGTAACACGTGGTCGCTCGATTGGAGTGTGGAGAATCCAGAGCAGGCTTACACCTATTATTATAGTGTGGAGCGTGACGGCGTAACCATCAAGACCGAGTGGCTGCTGGTGAAGCATCGCTTGGAACTCACAGCTAGAAAGGCGGACGAATACACACTCTATGATTACTGGAAGGTAATACCGGAGGATGCTTACCTCTATAGCAGTGCCTTCACCGATTGCATCAACCATCAGGCTCCAGAGGAGATGCCGATGGAAAATGCTGCAAAGACTGTGCGTCTCATCGTGCGTGCTCCTCAACTTCGTGATGGCGAGCGACTTGGCGTGGTAGGTGCCGACAACTTGATGGGTGCCTGGGATGCCAAGAAACTCTTGAAGATGACCCAGCACACTTACAACGAGTGGGTGGTGGACATCGATGCCACGCATCTGCAAACCAACCACATGGAGTTTAAGTTCGTGGCTTATAGCAAGCAGAAAGACCAGTTGCTTTGGGAGACGGGCATGAACCGTACCATCGACTTGCCTGAGATGAAAGCCGGCGAGGCTGTGGTCTATGAGCTAGACCAAGCTTTCTTCGCCCTCTACAACCGCAAGTTGGCAGGAACCTTGGTGCCTGTGTTCTCGTTGCGTAGCGAGAAGAGCGCTGGCGTGGGCGACTTTGGCGACTTGAAGACGATGATCGACTTGGTGGCTTCTACCGGGCAGAAAGTGCTCCAGCTCCTTCCTATCAATGATACCACCATCACCCATACTTGGACGGATAGCTATCCATACAGTTGCATCAGCGTCTTCGCCATCCATCCGCAGTATGCCGACCTCAACGCCCTGCCGGAGTTGAAGGATACCAAGGCAAGAGCCGAGGCTGAGAAGGTGCGTAAGCAGTTGAACAACTTGCGTCAGATAGATTATGAGAAGGTAAATGATTTCAAGATAGATTACTTGCGCCGAATCTTCGCGCAGGAAGGTGAAAAGATGATGAAGACAGCCAAGTTCGAGGCTTTCTTCCAGGAAACAGAACAATGGCTGGTACCTTACGCTCAGTATTCATACCTGCGCGACAAGTATGGCACGGCTGACTTTGCTCAGTGGCCAGACCATAACGTATGGGATGAGGCTGAACGCAAGGCACTCTCCGACGCAAAGTCACAGGCTTACAAGGACGTGGAGTTCTTCTACTTCGTGCAGTTCGTTTTGAACCAGCAGATGCAGGAGGCACACGAACATGCCAAGGCAAAGGGCGTTATCTTGAAGGGCGACATTCCTATCGGCGTAAACCGCAACAGTTGTGATGTGTGGATGGAGCCTAAGTACTTCAACCTCAATGGTCAGGCTGGTGCTCCACCAGATGACTTCTCTGTGAATGGACAGAACTGGGGCTTCCCTACCTACAACTGGGATGAGATGTTGAAGGACGGTTGCCAGTGGTGGACTCGCCGTTTCCAGAATATGTCGAAGTACTTTGATGCTTATCGCATCGACCACGTGCTCGGTTTCTTCCGTATCTGGGAGATTCCTGTGGATAGCGTACACGGATTGCTTGGACAGTTTGCTCCAGCCCTCGCCATGACCCGTGAGGAAATCCAGGGCTACGGCTTGAACTTCCAGGAAGATCGTTTCACCTGTCCATTCATCACCGACTGGGTGCTCGACAGAATGTTCCATGAGCGTGCCGACGAGGTGAAGGAGAAATATCTCGACCGCTTGGACGACGAGCGTTATCAGATGAAGCCAGAGGTGGATACCCAGCGCAAGGTGGAGGCTCTCTTCGCTGGAGTTACGGAAGAAAAGGAACTTTGGTTGCGTGATGGTTTGTATGCCTTGATTAGCGATGTGCTCTTCGTGCGAGACCACAAGAACCCTGAGCTTTTCCATCCACGCATCTCTGCCCAGCTCGACTTCATCTACGAGTCGCTCTACGACAACGACAAGGCAGCGTTCAACCGTCTCTACAATGACTATTTCTATCGTCGCAACAACCATTTCTGGTATGGCGAGGCGATGAAGAAGTTGCCTAAGTTGGTTCAGGCTACCCGTATGTTGGTATGTGCCGAAGACCTCGGCATGGTGCCCGATTGCGTGCCATGGGTGATGAACGAGTTGAAGATATTGAGCTTGGAGCTTCAGAGCATGCCTAAGGATCCATCTGTGAAGTTCGGACACTTGAGCCGTAACCCATATCGTTCGGTTTGCACCATCTCCAGTCACGATATGCCTACCCTGCGTATGTGGTGGGATGAAAACATCTCTCGCACCCAGGAGTATTACAACACGATGCTCTATCACGAGGGACCAGCCCCACATCCACTGCCAGGTTGGTTGGCAAGAGACATTATCGCCCGCCATCTCGTCTCTCCATCCATGCTCTGTATCTTGAGCATCCAGGATTGGCTTGCCATCGACGAAGGCCTGCGCTTGTCGGATGCCGATGCCGAGCGCATCAACATCCCTGCCAACCCTAAGCACTACTGGCGCTACCGTATGCACATCAGTTTAGAGGAATTGTCAGAGCACAAGGAGTTCTTGAAGAATATTGCCGAGCTGGTTGCGCAGGGCGGAAGAAACTAAAAAAGATAATAGCTAGACAGATGACCTATGCAAATCGTATTGGACTTAGTGCAAACGTTTGCATCTTGATATACAGAAAAATACCCTCCCAAATAGTGGAGGGTATTTTCGTTTTTCGTATCTTTGCAGAAGATAAGCTGCATCTCAGCATAAAGCTCAAGTAAACTTGGCTTTCTGCATTCGATTTGCATTATCTTTGCAAAAGATTAGAATAAACAATAGATACTAACAAAAGCTATAAAAAAGAATAACTAGCAATATGAAGAAACTGAATGTTTTAGTGCTGGGTCTCTTGCTCCCGATGTTGGCAGCAGCCCAGACCGTCAAGTCGCCTAACGGCAACGTGGTAGTGAAGTTCTCGCTCTCCGAAAGCGGACAACCTACTTACGAGATGAGCTACAAGGGCAAGACTGTTTGTAAGCCATCCCACTTAGGACTGGAGTTGGCAAAGGATAAGCATGCCTCCAAGGGCATGGACGAGACTAGCCTGATGGACGGTTTCACCGAGACAGGTTCGAAGACCTCGACCTTCGATGAAACTTGGAAGCCTGTATGGGGCGAGACTGCCACCATCCGCAACCACTACAACGAGATGGAGGTGGATTTGAACCAAGCATCCTCTAAGCGTAACATCAAGATTCGCTTCCGTGTCTATGACTATGGTATGGGTTTGCGCTATGAGTTCCCTCAGCAGGAAAGCCTGAACTATTTCGTGATTCAGGAGGAACATACCCAGTTTGCCATGGCTGGCGACCATACTGCCTATTGGATTCCGGGCGACTATGATACCCAGGAGTATGAGTACAACATCACTCCTTTGACAGGCATTCGCTCTGTTATCGCCAAGAACCGTGAGGCCTACAAGAGCAATTCCTCTACCACCGTATTCTCTGATACCGGTGTTCAGACCTCTCTCCAGATGAAGACCAAGGACGGTCTCTATATCAACATCCACGAGGCTGCCTGCTTGGATTATCCTACCATGCACCTCAACCTCGACGATAAGAATTTGGTGTTCGAGTCTTGGTTGACTCCTGATGCAGTAGGCAGAAAGGGATTTATCCAGACTCCTTTCAATACCCCTTGGCGTACCATCCTCGTGAGCGACGATGCTCGTGACATGCTCTCTTGCAAGTTGACGCTCAATCTCAACGAGCCTTGCAAGATCAAGGATACCTCTTGGATTCACCCTACCAAGTATTGCGGTGTATGGTGGAACATGATTGTGGGTACCAAGACTTGGAGCTATACCAACGATTATCCATCGGTTCGCCTCGGTGTTACCGACTACAGCAAGTGTAAGCCTAGCGGCACCCACGGAGCTACTAACGAGGAGGTGAAGCGTTACATCGACTTCGCAGCCAAGAATGGCTTGCAGGAAGTATTGGTGGAAGGTTGGAACGAAGGTTGGGAGGACTGGTTCGGACACCAAAAGCTCGATGTCTTCGACTTCGTGACTCCATATCCTGACTTCGATATCAAGATGCTCAACGACTATGCGCATTCCAAGGGCGTGAAGTTGATGATGCACCACGAGACCTCTGCCGCAGCCCTCAACTACGAGCGCCACATGGAGGATGCCTTCAACTTGATGAACAAGTATGGCTACGATGCCGTGAAGACGGGTTATGTAGGCGACATCATCCCAAGAGGCGAGTATCACTACAGTCAGTTGATGAACAATCACTATCAGCGTGTCGTAGAGACAGCTGCCAAGCATCATATCATGGTGAATGCTCACGAGGCAACTCGTCCTACTGGTATCTGCCGTACCTGGCCTAACCTCATTGGCAACGAGAGCGCTCGTGGTACAGAGTACGAGGCGTTCGGTGGCTCAGTTCCTTATCATACCGTGATGTTGCCATTCACCCGTTTACAGGGTGGTCCGATGGATTATACCCCAGGTATCTTCGAGACCAAGCTCTCTGAGTGGAGCAACAACAAGAGTTTCGTTCATACCACACTCTGCGGTCAGCTCTCGCTCTACCTCGTGATGTACAGTCCTTTGCAGATGGCAGCCGACCTGCCTGAGCACTACGAGAAGTACGATGATGCCTTCCAGTTCATCCGCGACGTAGCTGCAGACTGGGATGACTCTAAGTATTTGGAGGCAGAACCAGCCAAGTATATCACTGTAGCCCGCAAGGCAAAGGGTACCAACAATTGGTTCGTAGGTGGCAAGACCGACGCTACTGCTCGTACCGCTGTCGTGAAGCTCGACTTCCTCGACAAGGGCAAGAAGTACAACTGCGCTATCTATCAGGATGCGCCTAATGCCGACTACGAGAAGAACCCTAAGGCATACCAGATTATTCACAAGACCGTGAAGAAGGGTGATGTCATCAAGGTGAAGGAAGCACGTGGTGGTGGTTTCGCCATCTCCTTGCTTGCCAAGTAATATTTGCATAATTTCCGAATTTCCGCCTACCCATATCTGATAGGCGGAAATTCGCCATTTCTAACCATATCTTAACACTTTATGAATATCCAAAAACTAATAATCGCAGCATTGACAGCAGCTATTCTTCCTACCTCATCGAATGCCCAGCAGACATTCAATGAGATGCTTTATTCCAAGGACAAGACACAGTTTATCCTCAATGCCCCAACATTGGCTAACTCGAAAGCCACCATTCGTCTCTATAAGAATGGGCAGAATGGCAAGGCCATCAAGACCATCAAGATGAAGAAAGTGGGCGATGACCGTTGGGAGGCTACCGTAAAGGGCGACCTCAAGGGCAAGTTTTATACTTTCGACGTCGGCAAGGGGGAGACTCCTGGTACTTTCGCCAAGGCTGTGGGAGTAAATGGTAACCGTGGCGCCATCGTGGATATGAATGATACCGACCCAGAAGGATGGGCGCAGGATGTACGTCCTGCTGTGAAATCACCTGCCGACCTCGTCATCTACGAGCTCCACATGCGTGATTTCTCCGTTTCTCCTACTTCTGAATTGAAATATAAGGGCAAGTATCTCGCCCTCACCGAACCGAGAGCGATTGAATATCTCAAGAACCTCGGCATCAATGCCATCCACTTCCAGCCTCTTTTCGATTACGCTTCGGTGGATGAGACAAAGCTTGATAAACCACAGTTCAATTGGGGCTACGACCCAAAGAACTATAATGTGCCAGAGGGTAGCTACAGCACCGACCCTTATGCTCCTGCCACTCGCATCAAGGAGTTCAAGGAGATGGTGATGGCGCTCCACAAGGCAGGCATCCGTGTTATCTTCGATGCCGTGTATAACCATATCTTCGACATCAATGGCAGCAATTTCCAGCGCACTTATCCAGATTATTATTATCGCAAGACCAAGGAGGGCAAGTATAGCGATGGTTCGGGTTGCGGCAACGAGACGGCATCAGAGAAGCCATTGATGCGCCAGTTTATGTTGGAGAGCGTGAAGTATTGGATAGACGAATATCATATTGACGGCTTTCGCTTCGACCTGATGGGCGTTCACGACATCGAGACCATGCAGGCTATCCGAGAGATGGTGAACAAGATAGATCCTTCCATCTATATCTATGGCGAGGGATGGAGCGCAGGCAGCTGTGCTTATCCAACGGAAAAGTTGGCGATGAAGGCGAATACCCAGCAGCTCCATGGCATCGGTGCCTTCAGCGATGATATGCGTGATGCGCTCCGTGGTCCTTTCTCCGACGACCACAAGGGAGCGCTCTTGGCTGGCATCTCTGGCGAAGAGGAGAGCTTGAAGTTTGGTATCGTGGGCGGTATCCAGCATCCACAGGTGGATATGAGAAAGGTGAACTACGACAAGAAGCCTTGGACCAACAATCCTACCGAGCAGATTAGCTATGTAAGTTGTCACGACGATATGTGCTTGGTGGACCGTCTGAAGGCGAGCATTCCATCGCTTACCGATAAGAACATCCCTGAGGAAATGCGCAAGGCTGAGTTGATTCGTATCGACCAACTTGCCCAGACTGCCGTCTTTACCTCGCAGGGCGTGCCTTTCATCCTGGCTGGTGAAGAGATGATGCGCGACAAGAAGGGCGTACATAACAGCTATAACTCTCCTGATGACATCAACCAATTGGATTGGAGAAACTTACAGAGTTATCCACAGGTGTTCATATATTACAAGAACCTCATCCAGCTGCGTAAGAATCATCCTGCTTTCCGACTGGGTACAGGCGACAAGGTACGTGAGCACTTGGAATTCTTGACACCACAGACCGCCAAGTTTGACAGGAACGATTGCATGGTGGTATTCCGGCTGAAGAATCTCGAAGGCATCGACTCTTGGAAGAACATCGTCGTCATCCTCAACTTCGACAAAGAAGCGAAGAATGTTCAGGTGCCAGAGGGTGAATATACCGTGGCTTGCTGCAATGGTGTCATCAATGAGGAAGGACTGGGACATTTCAGAGGTAACAATACCTTCGTGGCTGGTCAGTCGGCGATGATTCTTTATCAGAAGTAAGTAGCTTGTTCGACGGATTGCAAATCCGTCGGAACGCCTAGCGGTATATAATGCTATATATATAATAAGGTATACATTATATTATATAGAGTCAATAGAAGAAATAAAAAACGAAAACAAATGAGAAAGATAATAGCTTCATTATTACTTATGGGTAGTGCAGTAAGTATGAATGCGGCGGTCAGCGTGAGCCGCATAGAGCCTACCGACTGGTATGTGGGCATGAAGGATGCCTCGCTCCAGCTTATGGTGTATGGCAAGGACATCAAGAACGCTGATGTCACCGTGGATTATCCGGGCGTAAAGGTGGATAGCATCGCTCGCCTTGATTCACCTAACTATCTCTTGGTTTATCTGAACCTCGATGGGGCGAAGGCGGGAGAGATGACCCTTAACTTCAAACAGGGCAAACAGTCGAAGAAAGTAAAATATCTCTTGAAGAACCGTGAGATGACTGGCGATAAGCGCATCGGTTTCAGCAATGAGGATGTGCTCTATATGTTGATGCCAGACCGTTTTGCCGATGGCAATCCAAAGAACGACGTGGTGAAGACGATGCGTGACAAGACTTGCGACCGCAATGCGCCAAGTCTTCGTCATGGTGGTGACTTGGAGGGTATCCGTCAGCATCTCGACTATTTCAACCAGTTGGGCGTTACCGCACTGTGGTTTACGCCAGTCTTGGAGAACGACAGTCCGAACGATGGCAAGAACAGTACTTACCATGGTTACGCCACTACCAACTATTATCGGGTAGATCCTCGCTTCGGTACCAATGCCGAGTACAAGCAACTCATCGCTGAGGCTCACCAAAAGGGCTTGAAGGTGGTGATGGATATGATCTTCAATCACTGTGGTTTCGAGCATCCTTGGGTGGCCGATATGCCATCGAAGGACTGGTTCAATACCCCGGAATGGCTTTCTCCTGAGTATCAGACTGCAGAACACCAGAAGAAGATTGGTACGATGGATGGCGGCAGAACCGTCAACGACAAGTACTTGCAGACCAACTATAAGTTGACTCCAGTGCTCGACCCATACGCTAGCAAGGTGGATTTGCATGAGACGGTGGATGGATGGTTTGTGCCAAGCATGCCAGATCTCAACCAGCGCAACCCACACGTCATCAAGTACCTGATACAGAACAGCGAGTGGTGGATAGAGACCGTGGGCATCGACGGCATCCGCATGGACACCTACCCATACGCCGACCGTGATGCGATGGCGCACTGGATGAAAGTGCTTGACAACGAGTATCCACACTTCAATACCGTGGGCGAGACTTGGGTTACCGAGCCAGCCTATACCGCCGCTTGGCAGAAGGATAGCAAACTCTCCGAGAAGAACAGCTATCTGCCTACCGTGATGGACTTCGCCTTCTTCGACCGCATCAATAGTGCCAAGAACGAGGAGACCGATGATTGGTGGAATGGTATGAATCGCATCTACAACGTGCTCTGCTACGATTATCTCTATCCAAATCCAAAGAGCGTGATGGCATTCATCGAGAACCATGACACCGACCGATTCTTGGGAGAAGGCAAGGATACCTTGGCATTGAAGCAGGCACTCGCCCTCTTGCTCACCATCAACCGCACTCCACAGCTCTATTATGGTACCGAGGTGCTGATGAACGGAACCAAGAGCGTGACCGATGGCAATGTGCGCAAGGATTTCCCTGGTGGATGGGCTGGCGACAAGCATAATGCCTTTACCGCCGAGGGTAGAACCCAGGCAGAGAACCAGATGTTCAATTGGGTGAGCCGTCTCTTGCACTGGCGTCAGGGCAATGAGGTCATTACCAAGGGCAAGCAGATCCAGTTCTGCACCCAGAAGGGTGTGTATGTTGTCGCTCGCCAGTACAAGGGCAAGAGCGTGATGACCATCATCAATGGTAAGAACGAGGCAAACGAGTTGAATGTGGCTCGCTATGCCGAGATTATCGGCAAGGCAGAGAAGGCTACCGATGTAACGAATGGCAGATCCGTTCTTATCAACAAGAACGTGAAGCTCCGTCCTCGCCAGGCGATGATACTTGAGTTTTAAAAGGCAATAAACTTCGATGGCAAATGCAATAGGCTTCGATGGCTGATGAAAGTACTTACGATGGTTAACGCAAGTACTTACGTTGCCCGATGAAAGTACTTTCATATAAAAGCGTTCCTAGAAATGTAGTTTTACACTTCTAGGAGCGCTTTTTCTTTCTAAAAATTCTTTTGTTTCAAATATTCTTCGTATTTTTGCAAGCAGAAGCAATAGTTAGTGATTAGATACATTCTCACCATAATAAGCACATTTCTCATTACCTTGGGCGTTTATGCACAAGGCAGTACCCCTAGTCGCTATAACGTAAGCTACCTCAATATGGCGGCAGGAATGCCTAATAACTTCGCCGACGATATTTTCCAAGACTCCTATGGCTTCGTTTGGATTAGCACCCATGGTGGCGGACTGGTGCGCTACGATGGTTTCAACTACGTAAACTTCGGGTTGGGCTCCAATGGCATCAGCCTCAGAAGCAATAGCTGTCGTAATGTATATGAAGACCACTTCAAGCGCCTCTGGATAGCCTTCGAGGAAGGTCCACAGGTTGTAGATCTCCAGACGCTCCAGCCTATCGTTCCCCCTTGTGAGAACGAGACGGTGAAGAAACAGCTCGATAAGGCGCTCAAGAACCTTTGCACCCGAATGTATTGCGATGCAAAGGGCAATATATGGATGGTGTCCATCAA
>DBLF01000045.1:7085-20110 GCA_002297965.1 Candidatus Segatella papionis | reverse complement strand
GGTACGGTGGTGATGTGTAATGATGGCAAGGTAAGCGAGTTCTCGGTTAAGAGCAACAAGCTTGTGGCTAAGGATATAAGCCATCTTTTTGCGCCGCTTGACCATCGTTATGCTGGAGCTATCTGCAACTATCATGGCAAGATATGGCTTGCCACCAATCGTGGCTTGTTCAATAGCGCCAAGCAGGAATACCATTGCACGACTGTTGACCATGCCCTTCAGCATGAGGTGGTGACCAGTCTCGCCGTATCTCCCGACAACAAACTCTTGGTAGGTACCCTTTGCGGTGTCGATATCATCGATGATGCAACCGGTGATGTTGAGCATTGGAATTGCGGTAGCCTTGTGAACCCTTTGAGCAGCAACTTCGTGAACAGCCTGTTCTCGAAGGATGGACAGATATGGGTGGGTACCGAGACGGGTGGTGTCACCAAGT
Organism: Candidatus Segatella papionis; assembly: GCA_002297965.1. GTDB lineage: Bacteria > Bacteroidota > Bacteroidia > Bacteroidales > Bacteroidaceae > Prevotella > Prevotella papionis. The sequence continues at coordinate 19,674 of DBLF01000045.1, read as the reverse complement.
TGGCACCTCGTCTTTTGCAACTTCAGTTCTTCCAAAACGACCCTGCCAATCCTGGCAGTATTGCTCGCAATGCCGTGAATGCCATGTTTGCAGCCCCTGATGGTGGACTGTGGGTCGGCGTGGTGGAAGGTGGACTCAACTTCTTGCCTCCTCATGCTAAAAGTTTCGTTCATTATACGACAGCCAACTCTGGTTTGCCACATAATTCTGTATCTACGCTTACAGCCGACAGTCGTGGCAACCTATGGATAGGAACCTGGGGAGACGGTATCGGGGTGATGAACCTGAAAGAACCTGGCAAGATAGTTCCGCTCGTGGTGGATAGCGAGCATCAGCGCTTGCTGATGTTTGTGGGCGCTTTGGCTTACGACCCTATCAATGACGGTATGTGGCTGGGCACCAATGATGGCCTCTTCTTCTACGACCAAAAGCGTAGCCAACTCGTCGAGCCTTTCCCAGGCTGTCTGAATGTACGTGGCTGCATCGGTAGCTTGATAACCAAGGATGGCAAACTCTTGATGGGTTGCGTGCAGGGAATGGTGGAAGTGAATCTCAAGTCTCGTACTCGCGGTAGGGGAGTGTTTGCCGTGAAGTATCATCAGTATAAACTCGATGACCCTAAGAGTGGCGTCATCGACAAGATATTGTCTTTCTGCCAAGCCAAGGATGGTAAGATTTGGTTGGGCAGCAATGGCTATGGCATGTATTGCTACAACTACGACAAGGATGGAAAAACGCACGTCAAGTCTTATACTACAAACGATGGACTCGCCAATAATACGGTGAAAGGTATTGTCGAAGATAGTAGCGGTCTGCTTTGGATAACTACCGACAACGGACTCTCCATCTTCAATCCGAAGACAGAGCAGTTTAGCAGTTTCTCCAAGGATGATGGTTTGCTGAGTGCCCAGTTCTATTTCAATAGCGCAATCCGCAATCCCCAAGGCATCATCTATCTAGGTACAGATCAAGGTATGATGGCTGTGATGGGGGTAAACCGAGCCGTCAATCAGACGGAGCGATTACGATTCACCGAACTCTTGGTTGATAACAAACCAGTATTCGCTGGCAGCAATTATCTCGACGATGACATCAGCATCGCCAAGAAAATTAAGATACATGAGAGCGACAAATCGTTTACGCTTAATTTCTCAGCTCTCAATTATGGTAGTGAGACGCAAGGGGTATATCTCTATCGTATGAAGGGATATGAGAACGAATGGGTGCAGTTGAAGCCTGGACAGCATAGCGTGCGATATTCCACTTTGCCAGCCGGTAACTACGAGTTTGAGGTGAAGTATGCGCCATCCATCGATTCCGACAAGGATCAGGTCATCTCGGTAGAAGTCAGCGTTACGCCTTATTTCTGGAAGAGTTGGTGGTTTGTTACTATTATTATAATAGGTGTAATCATCTTCGTGCTTTATATTTATACCAGCAGATTGGAAAAGATGCGCGAGCGAGAGGTGGAGGAACTTTATCGCCCGATAGAAGCTGCGCTGAAGGATAGTGACGAGCCTGGCAAACTGCAAAGCCGAATCCAAACGATTCTGGAAAACCAGAAGCGTTATCAGGAAAGCCAGAAAAAGAGCATTGAGGCTGATAAGAAGCAGGTAGAGGAAAATGAACGTCCATTCATGGATTTGGTGATGGCGGTAATGGAGAAGAATTACGACAATTCTGAATTTGGTGTTCAGGAGCTTGCCGATGCGTTGAGTATGAATAGGAGTGTGCTCAGCAAGAAGCTCAATGCGGAGACGGGTTTGCCTACCGCTCAGTTTATCCGTAACTATCGCTTGGATATTGCAAAGAAGTTGATTTCTGAGAATGTCGCCAACCGCAATATCACCGAGATAGCCTATCGAGTGGGATTTAATGACCCTAAGTATTTTACCCGATGCTTCACCAAGCAATATGGTGAGTCGCCATCGGCTTACAAAGAGTCCTTGGAGGGCTCGGAAGAATAAACATAACATGTAGGCTTCCTTCACTACGATGATGTTTGGAAGAATAAGAAAGGATTACATTTCGTTCAAATATTGAGAATCGCTTGACGTAGGTCAAGCGATTTTTTTGTGTCCTTATGTTACATCGTTTTATTTTGCGTTTCTTTTTGTTAATTTCTCTGTGTGGGAGCACAAGAGGTGGATAAGTACGTAAATGTAGTAAAAATCCACTATTTATGGTATTTGTCCACCTATTATTTACGTTTGTCCACCTACTATTTTGCCATTAATTGTACTTTTGCCACCGAAAATTAACAATCAATTCGATTTGCGGAAAGGCAACAAAACCAACACAACAACTATTGGACAAACCAAAACGTTGGCAGAAACAAACTGTTGTACGAAACAAACCGTTTGAGAATTAACAATCACAAAGACAAATAAGAATAAACAAAATCATAAACCTAAAAAGTTAAAGCAATGAGGAAACAATTATTCTCTATGATGCTATGCCTAGGAGCCGTCGGTGGTGCTTCATTTGTTACCCCGATGCCAGCTATGGCCGCTGTAGCACAAGATCAGGTGATTACAGTCAAGGGACAGGTTGTGGATGATCAGGGCGAACCTCTGATTGGTGCAACTGTCAAGACAAAGGATGCCAAGACAGGTTCCGTAACTGACCTTGATGGAAATTTCGAGATCAGAGTGAAAGCTAACGCTACTCTTTATGTAAGCTACTTAGGCTTCAAGGAGCGCCAGATTGCCGTTCGCGGACGTGCTATCCTCGAACCTATCCAGCTCTCTTCTGATGATCACTTGCTCGATCAGGTCGTAGTCGTTGGTTATGGTACACAGAAGAAGGCCGACCTTACAGGTTCCGTATCTATCGTGAATGCCGAGGAGATGAAGAAGGTATCTAACTCCAACATCTCTACCATGCTCGAAGGTAAGGTTGCCGGTGTACAGATTACATCCGATGGTCAGCCAGGTGCAGACCCTTCTGTACGTATTCGTGGTATCGGCTCTTTCGGTAGCACAGCTCCTCTCTATGTCATCGATGGTGTGCCAATGGGTACCACAATCCGTGACTTCTCTCCTAATGATATCGAGACCATCCAGATTTTGAAGGATGCTTCTGCGGGTGCCATCTACGGTTCTCGTGCTGCGAATGGTGTCGTTATCATCACTACTAAGAATGGTAAGAAAGACCAGCCTTTGAAGGTGAACTACTCTGGTTACTTCGGTGTTGACCAGATTCCTAGCGACGTTTATGATGTGATGAACGCCGACCAGTATAGCCAGTATCTTGGTACAGCTTGCACCAACTCTAACACTCCTATCCCTGGTGGATACAAGATGGGTGAGGATGGCAAGTATCACTTCCAGGACAATACCAATACCAACTGGTTTGATGAGGTGTTCAAAACTGGTATCCGCCAGAACCACAACGTAGCCCTCAGCGGTGGTAGCTCACACAGTACTTATAATGTATCTCTCGACTACTACAACCAGAAGGGTACCTTGGAAGGTGCAGGTCCTAACTATGAGCGTTACACAGCCCGTGTAAACAATACAATGGACACCAAGTTCGTCAAGTTCCGTACCAGCATGGTATTTTCTCACTCTGACCAGGACAACATGGGTCTCTCTAATGCAGGTGAGTATGTACAGGGACTTTATGGTGATGTTACCAACGTGCTTCGTGGTACTTTGCTGATGCAGCCTACTATCAAGGCATACGACAACTCTACATGGGTTCTCGATGACAAGGTGGGTGCAGCCAACGGCTATCGTTATGACGCATACGGCTATGGTGTATATTATGATGGTGTTCATGGCGATATTTCTGCCTCTAACCCATTGTTGGTCAACAACCTCTTGCAGCGTAACACATTGGTTGACCGCTTCGTAGGTACCGCTTCTGCCGATGTTGACTTGTTCGGCATGGTAGGCATCAAGAGCAAGAACCATGGTCTCCACTACAATATCAACCTCTCTTATAGTAAGACAGAGGCTAAGGACAAGACTTGGATTCCTTCTTGGATTCAGAGCAACCGTGTATATCTCGCCAAGGAGAATGAGCGCTTGACCAAGGGTTCTCGTAACTACAGCGATGCTTTGGTTGAGAATACTTTGACTTATAACGGTACAATCGGCAAGCACAATATCAACTTGCTCGCTGGTATGACCTACGAGGAAGAGAATACAGCCCTCTTGACAGGTTGGGGTATCAACTTCACAGAGCCTTACTTCCTCCAGCTCCAGAACGCTAAGAATACATATTCAGAGTCTTACGAGTATAAGCATGCCTTGGCATCTTACGTAGGACGTTTGAACTACAACTACGACGAGAAGTACTTGCTCTCTGCTGTAGTACGTCGTGATGGTAGCTCTCGTTTGAGCAAGAACATCCGTTGGGCAACCTTCCCATCTGTATCTTTGGGTTGGCGTTTCGATAAGGAGAAGTTCTTCCCAATCAGCCGCGACATCATCAATATGTTCAAGATTCGTGCCAGCTACGGTGAGCTCGGTAACGAGAACATCGGTGAGTACCAGTATATGGCTACTATGAACCGTAACAACATGACTTATAGCTTCGGCAATAATCCTGTTACAGGTTCTGCTGTTTCTACATTCGTAAACAACGATATCGCTTGGGAGAAGAAGAAGACTACCAACGTAGGTATCGACTTGGCTATGTTCAACAACCGCTTGGAGTTCACAGCCGAGTGGTATAAGAACAAGTCTGAGGACTTGCTTTACTCAGTACCAGTTCCTGCACAGACCGGTGTTTCTAACACTACAGTGACTATGAACGCTGCCTCTATGGAGAACAGTGGTTTCGAGTTCAGCGCAACCTATCGCAACCGCGACCACGCCTTCAAGTATGACATCAGCGCCAACTTGAGCACCTTGAAGAACAAGGTAACATCCCTTGGTATTGGTAAGGACTCTTACATCACAGGTGCTTACGCTACATACGTAGGTCAGGAGATTGGTCAGTTCTATGGCTGGGTATATGAGGGAATCGCTCGTACCCAGGACGACCTCGATAACCATGCTACTCAGCAGGGTGCCAACGTAGGTGACTGCCTCTACAAGGATATTTCTGGTCCAGACGGAACTCCTGATGGCGTAGTTGATGCTTACGACCAGGTAGTTTTGGGTAGCGGTCTTCCAAAGGTGAACTTCGGTTTGAGCACTCACATGGAGTATAAGGGCTTCGACCTCAACATCTCTACATACGGTGTCTTGAACTATCACGTATCAGATGATATCTATAATAGCTTGAACTCTTGCTACGGCTATGGTAACAAGGAAGTTGGTATGCTCGATGCCAACCGTTGGTCAGAGGATGGTTCTACCTATCTCTCTAACGTTCCTCGTACCTACGCAGCCAACAATGCAACTTTGGCTTGGAACGACTTGTTCAGCTCTCGCAAGATTCAGAACGCTGCTTACTGGAAGATTGCCAACGTAGAGTTGGGTTACAACTTCCCAGACAAGTGGTTTGGTGGCTATGTAAGTGGTGTGCGTCTCTATGTATCAGCACAGAACCTCTACACCTTCACAGGCTATCATGGATATAATGTAGATTATGCCGGTGGTACATTCACCCCAGGTTACAACTTCTGCTCTTTCCCAAGCGCAAGAACCTTCATGGCAGGTCTCCATTTCACATTCTAATGGTTTAAGGGACAAGATAAAAGAGAATCATTATTTAAAAGAACATTTGATATGAAACTATATAAATTATCATTAGCTCTCTTCCTTGGCCTCGGTGCAATGGCTACAACATCGTGCGAGGACAAGTTGGAGGTAACAAATCCTAACCAGCAGACCACCGGTACATTCGGTTTCAATGCTGACGATTTGGAGGAATGCGTTATCGCAGCATACAACCACATCCGTATGGAGGGTTCTTCTGCTCGTGTAGGTTACACCATCGATGTTACACGTGGCGATGAGGTTTGGAACTCATCACAGACTTGGTATCTAGAATTTGATGATATGGACGCTCCTGTCACCAACGACATCTCCATGTGGCCTTGGCGTGAAGCTTATTATACCATCAACGTATGTAACTTCATCCTTTCTCGTACTACAGGCGATGACTCTGCTCTCAGCGAGAGTATGAAGCGCATCAAGGGACAGGCTCTCTTCCTCCGTGGATATTCATACTATACCTTGGCAGGATATTATCAGAATGTGCCTCTGATTACTGATTACGCCAACTATTCTTCATTGGATGGTCTCTATGGTGCAAACAGTTCTTACGATGAGGTGCTCAATCAGGTAGAGAAGGACTTCTCTGAGGCAATGACTCTCCTCCCATCTCGTGACGAAGGTGGTGAGTGGTCTAAGGGACGTGCCACTTGCGGTGCTGCCGCTGGTTACTATGCTCGCACTTTGATGCAACGTCATAAGTACAGTGAGGCATTGACCGTACTCAAGGACATCATGAATAAGAAGTATGGCTCTTACAAGTTGATGGCTAACTATGGTGACAACTTCCGTGAGGGTTCTGCATACGAGAACAACGACGAGAGCCTCTTCGAGATTCAGTACCTTGACTATGGTTCACAAGGTGTTGACGATGAGTGGACTCCTGTAAACACCAGCCCTAACGCTACACAGGGTCATGCCGTAGAGTCTAACTTTGCTCCAGGTCGCTTCGGTGGATGGGCAGACCTCTCTGCTTCTCCATGGTTGTATAACCTCTTCAAACAAGAGCGCACCACAGCAGGAAAGTTGGATCCACGTCTCTACTGGACCATCGGTACCTACGAGCCAGACTGGGAGGGCTTTGAGAATGGTAATGTAGCTTATACCACTCAGATGACAGCTTCTGATACCATCGTAACCAATAACAACTATGGTGGTCTCCCTATCGCTAAGTGGACTAACTTCCGTACCAACCTCTATAGCACAGTAACAACTGGTTTGCATTGCGGTATCAACCTCCGTATGATGCGTTACTCAGACGTATTGCTTCGTGCTGCAGAGTGTGAGAACGAGGTAAATGGTCCAACCCAGCAAGCTATCGACTGGATTAACCAGGTTCGCGAGCGTGCTAACTTGGCAGACTTGAAGCTCTCTGATTTCAATACAAAGGACAAGCTCTTCGAGCAGATTGCTAATGTGGAGCGTCCTAAGGAGTTCGGTTGCGAGTATGGTCGTGGTTTCGACTTGATTCGTTGGGGCTTCTTCTATTCTAATGATCGCATGGCCCAGTTGAAGGAGCACGGAACCTTCCGTCGTTCTCCTTACAAGGCAAAGGATCCTGTAAGCCACTCTCAGGTAGGTATTGATTCAGAGTTGAAGAGTTCATACGATACATACGTAGCAGGTCATGAGTTCTTGCCTATCTATCAGGGCTTGTTGAACGACAACCCAAATTTGGTTGGTAACTCTGCTAACACGAATACTGATAACTCTTCCTACTTCACAGGCAATGGTTGGACTGTTCACCCTGTAGTAGATTTGAGCAAGTAATCAAGATAAAATTATCCCTTGGAGCTAAGATAATCTCCAAGGGGTAATCCTAAATCAATTAATCTTTTATAATAGAATTTATTATGAAACGTCAAAATAAATTAGCATCAGTCTTCTGCGTGGCAGCGATGGCGTTGACAGCGATGACAGGATGCGAGGGAAGTGACATGTTCAGTGTTAACTCTCCTGATTGGATTTCTGAAAAGATTGATTCAATCGAAAAGGCTAACCAATCTACAGAGGAAGTGCTCGTAGGCATGAACGAGGATGTCTATACCGTAGGTAATACAGATTTCTCTTCTGGTTTCTGGACAGCATTCTCTAAGTATTATCAGGTAGATGACAACCAGAAGTGGAACGCTGTGTTCAACTTGAACATCAATCCTTCTGCTCCTAATACTTACAAGAACTTTGGACTTGTCATCACAAACGATGTAGATCGTGGTGGAGAAGGTTACACCGAGTATGGCGTAATTCGTTTCGACAACCAGCCAAGCGGTAACTCAGAATGGGGTGACCATATTGACAGAAGTTGCGTATCTAGTAACCTTACTTTTGCTTCTGATACCGATGAGGGTATTGCAAAGTTGGGTGGTAAGGTGACATTGACCGTAGATCGTTCCAAAGTCGATACTTTCATGGTAAAGATTACCAATGGTACTGTTACCAAGACTTATATCCAGAAATCTAAGATAGAGAATCTCAATGCTGATGCCAGCGACACCAAAATTCGTTGCTTCTTGGTACCAGAGGGTTCTTTCATCGACTTCCAGCAGAGCAACATCGAGCCTATCGGTGGATACACTTCTGCTAACGACAAGGCTCCTGTTTCTATGGTCTTGAATAATGTACCAGAGACTGTGGATAAGGGTACTGACCTCAATGAGGCTATGGCAAATGTTTCTGCTACAGTTACATACGAGGAAGGTGTGGTTAAGGAGATTCCTGCCGCAGAACTTTACTTCTCTGCTATTCCTGACATGGACAATGTGGGTGAGAAGACCCTTACTGTTATCTACAACAAGACTTTCAAGGGCGAGAATGCTTCTACCCCTATCGTTGCATACGGTAAGTTCAAGGTGGTTCCTGCAGTCAAGAGCCTTACTATCACTCAGGCTCCTTCACGCACTCAGTATTATTTCTACAATTCTGCTGCGTTGACAGGTACTCGTTCTTTGGCATTCGACCCAACTGGTATGATTGTAACTGCTACATACGCTGAGGGTGAGCCTGGTGTTATTGACAATGATAAGTTGAAGTTCTCTGCGATTCCTACTACCGTGGGTACTCACAAGGTAACAATCTCTACCGAGAATGGAACTAAGACGGAGGTTGAGGTAAAGGTTGCAGAATCTGCTGTTAAGGCTGTAACTCCTAGCCCAGCTTCTCTCGGCGCAGAGGATTGCACTACCGCTTGGTGGTCTGTATTTACAGAAGATATGAAGGTTCCTGCAGGTAAGACATACGAGTTCAACTTCACCAACTACTCTAGCTTGGCTGGTAACTGGAACAACTATGTTGTCATCCTCCGCAAGGCAGACTTGGCTGAGTATGCAGTGCTTCGTTCTGATAACTATGGTTGGGGTAACGGTTACGCAGCATGTACTCCTATCGGTACACAGTGTGACGTTTATGGTGACTGGGCTCCATGGTTGGCAGCTATGAACGGTGCGAAGGTAAAACTCTATGTTACCAACTGTAACAATGGACGTGCCGACATTCAGGCTATCGTGACAGGTACTGATGGTACTGTGACAACCCAGAGCTACCTCGGCATCAACACCATCGATCCAAGCGACTTGAACGTAGCGTTCACAGTTGATGGTTCTCACTTGAAGTTCGGCGCTGCTTCTGCTCGCAAGCACTACACACGTGCTCACCGCAGATAAGGCTGGCGATACAGATTGTGCAATCGCTACGGATCGTACAATCGATACAGATAATATAATCGAAATGAATGGTTAAAGTAAATCCTTAAAAACTATCATAAAAAGGCATGACTTATGTGAACACACAACATCCACATAGGTCTGCCTTTTTTCATAATATTCCGTTTTACATAAAACAATAACGATTATGAAGAAACTTTTACTCTCCATGATAGGTCTTGCCGCCATGGGAGCTTCGGCTCAGACTCAGGTAACAGACGATGACTTGGCGAATGCTTACGAGGCGAGAGCTTATAACAAGCGTATCACTTGCCACGACCCATCCATCGTGATGGACGACATCACCAACCCTAGCTCGCCTACCTATTATATATATGGTTCTCATCTTGGCAGGGGCAAGACCACTGCTGCCAGCAATTATCAAGAGTGGACTACCTTCAAGGCGGGCGAGGAAGCTACAGGCAATGTGAACAGTCTCTTTGCCAATAAGCAGGGTACCTTGGTGAATTATGCCAATGCTTATCAATCTCACGTCATCACCGAAGTAAAGAACTACAAGGGTGAGACCGTGAAGTTCGGCAACTTCAATGCCCATGGCTGGCAATTCAAAGGTACGGATGTGAAGGGCAACCAATGGGCTCCAGACATCATCTATAATAAGACGATGAAGAAGTGGTGCATGTATATGAGCTTGAATGGTGAACATTGGGGCTCGGTTATCGTATGTTTGACTTCCGACAACATCGAGGGACCTTTCGTCTATCAAGGTCCTGTCGTATTCTCAGGCTTCCAAGGTTCATACGCTCATAACTCTTATGAGGCAGCCGACGACTGGAAGAAGATGGACTTGGCAATTGCCACTGGTGCCACATCCTTGCCTGAGCGTTACAAGGTAGGCGACAAGTGGGGAACTTACTGGCCAAACTGCATCGACCCATGCGTCTTTTATGATGATGACGACAATCTCTGGTTGAGTTATGGCTCATGGTCGGGTGGTATCTTTATGCTCAAGCTCGACAAAAACACAGGTCTTCGTGACTATACTAACACCTATCCTTACGAGGTAAATGGCAAGGCTGCCACCGAGGGAGCTGCCGATGCCAATACTACCAGCGACCCTTACTTCGGCAAGAAGATAGCTGGTGGTTACTATGTATCTGGAGAGGCTAGCTATATTCAGAAGATAGGCAAGTATTACTTCCTCTTTATGAGCTATGGCTTTTTCAATCCAGATGGAGGCTATCAGATGCGCATCTTCCGTTCGGAGAATCCTGATGGTCCTTACGTAGATTGCAACGGTACATCTGCCATCTTCGAGAAATACAAGATGAACTATAGTTCCACTACTGCCGACAACCGTGGTGTTTTGCTTTTCGGTGGTTACAAATGGGATCCGATGAGCGTAGCGGAGCTTGCGCAGGGACATAATTCTGCCTTTATTGACAAGGAGGGACGTGCCTTTGTGGTTTATCATACCAAGTTCAATGATGGTTCCTTTGGTCATCAGGTACGTGTTCACCAGCTTTTCCTCAATGACGAGGGGTGGTTGATGGCGGCTCCATTTGAGTTTGATGGCGAGACCGTGACCAACGAGCAGATAGCAAGCAAGGCTTCCATCGCCGATGCTGATATTCCAGGCAACTATCAGTTTATGCGCCACCAGTATGGTCAGAACACCGCTTCCAAGGCTTACGAGACTCCTGTCAATATTACCCTCAATGCCGATGGAACCATTTCTGGCTCAGAGAAAGGTACATGGGAGCGCACGGCTGGCACCGATTATATCAATTTGACCATTGATGATGTGGTGTATCGTGGTGTGCTGGTCAAGCAGACCATCGACTATACCAATATCCCAGCCATCGCCATCTCTGCTCTCTCATCTTCTAGTGGCAGCACCACGATGGGACAGTACAACTACACCAAGCAGCAGGAAGTTTGGGCAGTAAAGGCTGATGTCAAGGCTGCTATCAAATATACCCTTAATAAGCTCTCTTTGCCTTTTGAGGATGGAGCTACTTTGACAGCTGCGCCAGAGCTTCCTACCGTAGGAAAGATGGGAGCCAATATCTCTTGGAAGTCCAGCGATACTTCTGTCTTGACCGACGAGGGCAAGGTGAAGAGCCGTGGCAAGGTGGATCTGACCATGACCATCAGCAAGGAAAACGATGTATATAACAAGACTTTCAGTCTCACGGTAGATGCTGATCCTAGTGCTGAGGAAGAAAAAACGGCCGTTTATTATCCTGTGTCGCAGCAGAAGAATACCACATCAGGGTGGTTTACAAACTTCTCTACCGAGGATTATACCTTGAAGAAGGGTGGCACCATTCAGTTTAAGTTCTACAACTACAGTTCTGAACAGCAAAATTACCATAACTGGTGTTTGTATGGTGCCAATAAGACACATGGTGCAGCGGGCTACGTGGAGTACTTCGGCGTTCGCAACGACTTCTGGAACAATACGACTAACTCTAGCGTTGGTTGTGTGGCAGACTTCAATTGGGATACTTTCAAGCAGGATATGAATGGCTCGTTGGTGGATATGACCGTCACCTATGCTGCCGATGGTACCTTCAAGATGACCTCTGTCATCACCACGACATCTAATAAGAAGTACAACTATTCGTTCTCCACCAAGTTGGGTTCTAGCATCAGCGAGATTAACTTGTTCTTTGTAAGCGAGTGCTCTTATATTGATGGTTCTAGTCTCGCCACAGGCATCTCTTCTCCTATTGTTAATAATAAGGTGAAGACAGACGGCAAGTGGTACAACCTCGCTGGTCAGCAGGTAGGCAAGGACTACAAGGGTGTGGTCATTGTAAACGGAAAGAAGTTTGTGAACAAATAATTCAAATCCTCGAAAAGGTCATTTCTTTCAGGAATGCCTATATATAATAAGGTAAGAATGAAAATATCTAAAATACTATTGGGAGCAGCAATGATAGTTGCTGCTCCTGCTGTAAATGGGGTTGTGAATGCTGCTGTAAGCGGAGCTGTTAACGGTTCTGTAACCAAGGCGCAAGCCCCAGTTGACACAGAACAACCTATTGTGGTGGATACGCCGATGGTACACGATCCCGTGATGGCTTACGAGAATGGCAAGTATTATCTCTATTGCACGGGGCACGGCATCACTCAGATGACTTCTTCCGACCGCAAGCACTGGACTTTAAGCCGTGAGGGAGTGTTACCCAACGAGAAGATTCCTGCTTGGACACACGATAGCGTGCCAGGTTTCGAGACTCATATCTGGGC
>DBLF01000045.1:6348-6895 GCA_002297965.1 Candidatus Segatella papionis | reverse complement strand
CCTTGGCTCACTTGGGGGTCCTTCTGGGATGGCATCCAGCTCATTCAGCTCGACAAGAAGACGATGCACGTGAAGAAGGGCTGCAAGCCCGTGACCATCGCTCGTCGCTATGCGCAGCATCAGACAGACGTGCCAAGCAATCCTACTTCCAAGGAGGCGGGCACCAATGCCATCGAGGCTCCTTTCGTCATGAAGCATGGTGGTTATTACTATCTCTTCGTGAGCTGGGACTACTGCTGCCAGGGCATGAAGAGTACCTATCGTGTAGCCGTGGGAAGAAGCAAGAAAGTTGCCGGTCCTTACCTCGACAAGGAGGGCAAGGATATGCGAGAGGGTGGAGGCACCCTGATTCTCGAAGGCGACAAGAAGGAATATGAGGCGATGGGCCATTGCTCCGCCTATAGTTTTCCCGATGGCGACTACTTCTTCTGCCATGGTTACAGTGTGGCAAAGAATGGAGCCAGCATCTTGGTTCAGAAGAAAATCCGCTGGACTAGCGATGGTTGGTTTACATTGGAATAGTATAAAGTTATGTTCAGAGCTTTTG
>DBLF01000045.1:0-6317 GCA_002297965.1 Candidatus Segatella papionis | reverse complement strand
CAAAAGCTCTGAACATAACTTTTTCTTAGGAGTAAGAACTCTATTTATTAGTTTTGGCAACAATTTCTTTTATTACTTTGAACTTATTTCTAATATATTTTGTACCTTTGCAAGCGCATACGTTATCCGTATGCCTAAAATTGCAAAATTAAGTTTAACAGACAATGAATAAGTTAAAAGCATTGTTGGGCTTCGACCCACAGAAAACGACGGTCAAGACGGAACTTATCGCCGGTATGACCACCTTCCTGACCATGTGTTACATCTTGGCAGTAAACCCTACCATCCTCTCTACTACAGGTATGGACAAGGGTGCCTTGTTTACGGCTACTGCCGTGGCATCAGCCATCGCCACCTTGCTCTTGGCGTTTATGGCAAAGTTGCCTTTCGCCCAGGCTCCTAGTATGGGTCTGAATGCCTTCTTCGCCTTCACGCTCTGCCAGGCGATGGGCTTGACTTGGCAGCAGGCTTTGGCGGTGCTCTTGGTGGAGGGTATCATCTTCCTCCTCATCACCTTCCTCAATATCCGTGACAAGATATTGGAGTGCATCCCGAAGAATCTTCGATTCGCCATCTCGGCGGGCATCGGTATGTTCATCGCCTTCATCGGACTGAAGAATGCGGGCATCATCACTGCCAATGAGGCTACCTTCGTGCAGCTCGGCAAGTTTACCCCTACTTGTATTTTGGGTTTGATCAGTATTTTGGTGAGCGGTACCTTGATGGCTCGTAGAGTGAAAGGCTCCTTGTTCTTCGCTATCATCATTTCCACGCTGATTGGTATTCCGATGGGTGTCACGGAGATTCCTGACGGATGGATTCCGGTGTCGGCAGGTCATAGCATCGCGCCTATCTTCTGCAAGTTCGATTTCACGGGCTTCTTTACTCCTAAGATGGTGATGGTGGTGTTCTCCTTGTTGCTGGTAAACATCTTCGATACCATCGGAACAGTGCTTGGCTTGGTTTCCAAGCTCGGTATCAAGGAGGATGAGAAGGGCAATATCCCTGGTGTGAAGGAGGCGATGATGAGCGATGCCATCGGTACTACAGCTGGTGCCTTGCTCGGTAGCTCTACCATTACTACCTACGTGGAGAGTGCTTCGGGCGTAGCCGAGGGCGGTAAGTCGGGTCTGACTTCATTCTTCGTGGGCATCATGTTTCTTCTGAGCATCTTTTTGGCTCCTATCTTCCTGCTCATCCCTAGTGCTGCTACCAGTGGCGCCTTGGTGATGGTGGGTGTGCTGATGATTGACTCCTTCAAGAAGATTGAGTTGGAGGACATCTCCGAGTCGTTCCCAGCCTTCATCACGATGATTACGATGGTGCTCTGCTACAGCATCGCCGATGGCATCTGCCTCGGTATCTTGAGTTATGTGCTGATAAAAATGATGGTGGGCAAGTTCAAGGACTTGAATCTCACGCTGTATATCTTGAGCATCTTCCTCTTGCTCAACTATGCGTTGGGATAAAAATAAGACGTGTGGGAAAATAACACAGTTTTAGATAGATAAAGAAGTTAAGATTAGTGTAGAAGGTGGATTTTTACGGAAAATCCACCTTTTACACTATATTTTTGCGTTTTGTCCACCTCCTTCTTGTGCTTTTTGTGTACTTTTGCATCTGTGTATTAATAGCGGCATGGATTCAGGCAACGCTTGGTTTCATGCCATTCAACTCATAATATCAACAAGTAACAAAAATATTAAACCTAAGAATAGACAATGAATAAGAAAAGACAGTTTTTGCTTTCCGCTGTGCTCGCCTCTACTATGATGGCAGCCAACGCACAAGTAACTATCAATGTGGATGCCTCTAACCCAGGCATCAAGGTTTCACCTAATTTATATGGCATCTTCTTCGAGGATATCAACCATGCTGCCGATGGCGGACTCTATGCCGAGCTTATCAGCAACCGCTCTTTCGAGGATGCCGACAAGGATATTCCTACTTGGAAGACATCGGCTGAGGCTGGTGCGAAAATCAACGCACAGCTCATCAATAAGAATCTGCTCAACAAAGCACAGGGCAAGGCGCTCCAGCTTACCGTTGCCGCTACTCCTAAGGCTACCGCCTCTCTCATCAACGAAGGCTTCTGGGGCATCAATGCCGTGCAGGGCAGAACCTACAAGCTCTCTTTCTGGGCAAAGGGTAGCTACAAGGGCGGATTGAAAGCTCGCCTTACCAACGCCAAGGGCGACAAGGTATATGCCGAGACTGCCGTCAATGGCAAGTTGGGCAAGAAGTGGACCAAATATACAGCCGAGTTCACCGCTAACGCCAACGATGCGAAGGCGCAGTTTGCGCTTGTTGCCGACGGCAAGGGTACCATCCAGCTCGACGTGGTGAGCCTCTTCCCTCCAACCTTCAAGAATCGTGAGAATGGCTTGCGTCCAGACTTGGCGCAGCTCCTCTATAATATCCATCCTAAGTTCGTTCGCTTCCCTGGCGGTTGCTACGTAGAGGGACAGGAGTCTCCAGAGAATGCTTTCCACTGGGAGAAGACCATCGGTCCTATCGAGGAACGTCCTGGACATAAGAACGTGAACTGGCGTTATCGCACCAGCGATGGCATGGGCTTCGATGAGTACTTGCAGCTTGCCGAGGACTTGAATGCCAAGCCTCTCTATGTGGTGAACGTAGGTTTGTGGCACGGCGGCTTGACTCCAGTGGATAGTATCCAGCCTTGGATAGACGAATGCTTGAACGCCTTGGAGTATGCCAATGGTCCTGTTACCTCTAAATATGGTGCGCTGCGTGCCAAGAACGGTCACCCAGAGCCATACAACATCGAGTACTTGGAGATTGGTAATGAGAACAACCAGCCAGACCCAGCCGCACAGAGCGACCACTACTACGAGCGCTTCAAGAAGTTCAAGGATGCCGTCTTGGCAAAATATCCTAAGATGCACCTCATCGGCAACGTGGTAGCTTGGGGCGACGATAACCCTAAGTGGGAAAGTAACGAGAGCGTGGAACTTCTCGACGAGCACTACTACAGAAACCCTGCCTGGTTTGCTGAGAACTTCAACAAGTACGATTCTTACGACCGCAAGGGCAGTGAGATTTACGTAGGCGAGTATGCCGTGACCCAAGGCTTCGGCAACATGGGCTCTCTCGACGCAGCCCTCGGTGAGGCTGTCTATATGATGGGCATCGAGAACAACTCCGACATCGTGACCATGGCTTCTTACGCTCCTATCTTCGCCAACCTCAACAATCGTATGTGGGCACCAGATATGATTCAATACACCTCCGACAAGGTATTCGGCACACCATCTTACTACGTGCAGAACGTGATGGCGAACAATATCGGTACCCGTGTGTTGAAGGTAGAGCAGACCTCTCCATATAAGTATGAGCAAGCCAAGGTGAAGCCAGCCGTTTGCCAAGTAGGTATGGGAACATGGGGCACCCAGGTATCCTTCAAGGACGAGGGCTACACCGACGACAAGGGCAATGCGCTTCCAGCCACACTCGAACTCACCCAGACCGACATCCGTGGCTCTTGGAAGGTTGAGGGAGATGAAATCAAGCAGACCAGCAACGAGGAGAATTGCATCCGCTTGAACCCTGGCAAGATAACTTCTGATGGCTATATTTATAAGGTACGCGCAAAGAAGGATGCTGGCAACGAGGGCTTCCTCGTAGTATTTAATTACGTGGATCCTCAGAACTACTGCTGGTTGAACCTCGGTGGTTGGAACAATACCCAGCACGGCATCGAGCAAATCGTGAATGGTGCCAAGGCTCAGGTAGCTACCTGCCCAGGCAAGGTGGAGACCGGCAAATGGTACGACATCGAGCTGAAGGTACAGGGCGACAGCATCTTCGCATCCGTGGATGGCAAGGAAATCTTCGCCACCAAGCTGAAGGCTAACACCCAGCCAGGCATCTTCTCTACGGCAACTCTCGACGAGAAGACGGGCGAGGTTATCTTGAAGATAGCCAACACCAGCACCGAGGGCACCACAGCCAAGATTAATCTCCATGGCAAGGAAATCAAGGATGGAAAGCTCATCCGCCTCTCTGCCAAGAACGGTTTGGAGGAGAACACCATCGACAATCCTACCAACATCTACCCTGTAGAAAACTATGTGACTACAGAGAAGAATGGTGCGACCGTGGAGATTCCTGCAAGCTCTCTGAACATCATCCGATTGAAATAAGTCGAAAGGAAGATGTAACTTGAATGGAAAAATGAATCTTGAAATAGAAAGATATAACTATAAACAGAAAGATACATTTTGAATAGTTGATAGATAGTTAGTTAGAATGAAGAAGGCGGCAACCTGCGTGATGCAGATTGCCGCCTATTTTAGTTATAAACCAAGCGGATAGGCATGGCCTTGTAGCGACCGTTGTTGTTGCCATTGCTACCGCTCACGAATCGCATGTTTGACAAGCCCAACTTGCTGTTGTAGATGTCGAAGTAGATGTACCAGTATCCATATTCCGGACTTGTGGTGCTGAAGCCTTGGTTGCCCGAGAGCAAGGTCTTGGTCCAGAGGTTCACGTGGATAGGGTTCTTCAGGCTCTCGCCTTCCAGGTATCCACCGTATGGCAGATAGATGGTCTTCAGCTGGGAGTCGCCAGTGGTGGCAATCTCAGCGCAGCTGTAGGTCTCTCCCTGTGCCGTGGTGTAACTCTTCACCTTGATGGTGTTGGCATCCAGGAGGTCGTTAAACATGTCGTTGGTCGGGATGGTGTAGCCCGATGGTGCCAAGGCGGAGGATAGGTTTCCCTGTGTGGCATCGGTGGTTTTCTTTTCTTGGGAGATTTGGAAGTAGCCGCCGATGGCATCCTCGTTGTCCTTCAGTGCTTGCGTCTCTCGGATGTAAGGTCCATTGTTGCTGGCTCCCAGGTTGCGGTCGAGCATATAGTAAGTTTGGGTCTTGCCCTTCACCTTGACCATCTCGTAGTAGAACCATCCCTTTACCTTCTTGTTGGCGTCGTCGTTTTCTGCCAACTGATAATCCGTAGTTGTTATCTGATGGAAGATACCCGTATGATATACGGGGTAGGTGATGTTGATGCCTTCCCC
This sequence comes from Candidatus Segatella papionis, assembly GCA_002297965.1. Taxonomy (GTDB): domain Bacteria; phylum Bacteroidota; class Bacteroidia; order Bacteroidales; family Bacteroidaceae; genus Prevotella; species Prevotella papionis. Next base: position 1,276 of record DBLF01000045.1, on the reverse strand, counting down.
ATTCTTGATGGTGAACGACGACTGCCAAAGTTCGAAGTCGCTGGAATTGTTGTTGTTAAGCGTTATATTCCAATAGCTTCCATCATCTTTTACTGTAAATCTATTGTCAGTGTTGGTCACTTCATCGCCCGATAGTTTCGGAATTTGGTAGCTATACGTATTGTTGCCCACGCCGAAGTGGAGACCTTGGTTTCTTACGGCTCCTTGCATCTTCTCCGGCTTGATGCCTTGTATGGTTTCGTCTAGCCATTTGAAGTAATCGGTGGTTACTTCCGTGCTCCCATTGTCGAGTAGTGTTACCTTTCTGCTGGGGTCTTCACGGCGGAAGTCGAAGCCAGCTTGGGTGATGGTGAGGTCAAGCGACAGGTCGCCCGATGTCACGGTGACGGTGGCCTTTCGGGCATCCTCCGATTTGTCGTTCTTGTCGAGCGTAAACTTCAGTGTGTATTTCTTGCCTTGGGAAGAGAGCCTTCCAGTTTCGGGAGTCGTGGTCTCCGATGTTTCCTCGAAGTTGCTTTTCACCCAGTCATTGTCAGCCTTGACGCTTACGCCATAGAGCTTTCCGTCGGCTTGGGTGGTTTGGGATAGGGTAGTTACTAGGGTGATGGTGGCTTCCGTGGTAGAGGCGCTAACATCTATATGGTCGCTCACGCCCAGTTCGTAGTCCTTGCAAGCTATCATCTTGGTGATGGCAGGATTGTCGTCCACGATTTCTGCTTCCAGTCGATTCTCTGGCTCACTTTTCATCGCTTCCTCCTCTGTCTTGAATCCATAGTCGTTTACCTTGGTCACGGTGATGGTATAGTTGTGGTTGCGGAGCAAGGCATATTGGGTGCTCTTGTTGGCATTCTTGTAGAGAGCCACCTTGTAGTAGCCTTCCACCCCCTTATATCGTGCCTTGATGATGATGCACGCCTTGCTAGCCGAAGTCTCGTTGACAGCGACAACTCGGGTTGTTCCGTCGCCAATTTTTTCAGAGCTGAAATCTGTGGTCCCGGCTAATCCTTCGTCCGTTGGTTCCGTATAGTTTGCTGGGGCGATGCTGCTCTTGCTTGCCGTGTTGCTCACGATGAGCCCTGCGCTCGCCTCGGGGAAGTCCGATTGGATGTTATCCGCCACCTTGAGGGTGATTTTGGCGAATTGTCTCAACAGGCTTGCCTTCGCATTGCCATCCAGAAGAGCATCTAGGGTAACGGCACCCCAGCAGATAGGGCTGTTGATAACGATTTTCCTTACAGATGCCTTCGAGAGGTCTTGCAAGTCGGAAGCCTCGTTT
>DBLF01000081.1 GCA_002297965.1 Candidatus Segatella papionis | reverse complement strand
AGAGCCTTCTGAAAGTAATTTCAGAAGGCTTTTTTCATTTTTATCCTTTTTTCTTTCTTTTCTCAATAAAAATAACTATCTTTGCACCTGAATTACAGAAAGATTATCCACTTCAGTAAAAATGATAGACCGCTGCTACATAGAAATAACGAACACTTGCAACCTCAACTGCGACTTTTGCCCCAAGCATACGCGAAGCAAAAGACAGTTGAGTGCCGAGGAATTCGACCTGCTCACGGATAAGATTCGAGGGAAGGTCTGCTTTCTCTATTTCCATCTCATGGGCGAGCCGCTGCTCCACCCTCTCCTGCCCCAGTTTATCACGACAGCAAGAGAAAAGGGGTTCAAGACAGTGCTCACCAGCAACGGCACCCTGCTCCATCGAGCGATGAACCTCCTCGATACCCTACCCCATAAGATACAGCTATCTCTTCATTCGCACGAAAGCAACGCCCAGGGGAAACTATCCGAATACATGGACGAGGTAATGCGATTTTCCACCCAAGCTGCAGCCAAAGGCACTTGTATCGTTCTGAGACTTTGGAACCAAGGAGGAAGAGACAAGGAAAACGAGGAAGTGATGAGCCTCATCGAAAGATATGTCCCTCAGCCCTGGAAGGAACGCCCCGATGGATTTCGCCTCAGCAATAACCTTTACCTCGAGTTCGACAGAAAGTTTGAATGGCCCAACTTTGAGAACGACATCAAAGGCAAAAGCAAGGAAAACCGAGAGGTATTCTGCAAAGCTTTAATCAAGCAGATAGGAGTATTGTCGGACGGAAATCTTGTTCCCTGCTGCCTCGACCATAATGGAGACGTCATCCTTGGCAATCTCTTTCATCAATCGCTCGAAGAAATACTCTCTTCACCTCGCGCCAAAGCGATGATAGAAGGGTTTCAACATCATAAGGCTACAGAAGTTCTCTGTCAAAACTGCGAGTCGGCACTGGTAAGAAATAGTTTCAGAGGAAAGGCTAGAAGCTAAACATTATACACATTAATAAATAAAACATAATGAAAAAACTAATGACCATTATTGCTGCCATCTTCTGCATGGCACAACTGTATGCAGTCACCCCAGTAAAACAGTGGGGACAGCTGCAAGTGAAGGGCGCGCAACTCTGCGACCAAAGTGGAAACCCTGTCGTACTGAGAGGCGTAAGCCTGGGATGGCACAACATCTGGCCTCGCTTCTACAACAAGCAAGCCGTGAAATGGATCGCCAACGACTGGCACGCCAACATCATCCGTGCCGCCATGGGCATTCAGATAGAAGACAACTATTTGGAGAACCCCGACTTCGCCCTCAAGTGCATCACCCAAGTGGTGGATGCCGCCATCAAGAACGGAAGATATGTCATCATCGACTGGCACGCACACAAGATGCACACCGAGGAGGCCAAGGCTTTCTTCGGAAAGATGGCACAAAAATATGGCAAATACCCGAATGTGCTCTATGAGCTTTACAATGAGCCTGTAGAAGACAAGTGGGAAGACCTGAAGGCTTATGCAAAGATCATCATCACAGAAATCAGAAAATACGACCCCGACAACATCATCTTGATGGGTTGCCCCCATTGGGACCAGGACATCGACCTCGTGGCGAAAAGCCCTATCGAAGGCGTAAGCAACGTGATGTACACGCTCCACTTCTATGCTGCCACCCACAAAGACTATCTACGCGACAAACTAGAAGCTGCAGTGAAGAGTGGTTTGCCTGTCTTTGTATCAGAATGTGCTGGCATGGAAGCCTCAGGCAACGGGCCACTGGCTCCAGATGAGTACCAGAAATGGCTCGACGTGATGGAAAAGAACAAAGTGAGTTGGGTAAACTGGTCGATAAGCGACAAGGACGAGACTTGCTCCATGATTCTGCCTCGTGCCAAGGCTACTGGCAACTGGACAACAGATCTCATCAAGCCTTGGGGGAAAATGGTAAAGGATGCCTTGACTAAGTATAATAAATAGTTTCGTAAGTATGTTAGTTACGCTCGTAACTAACATACTTAGAGGTAGTAACTAGCATACTTACGCCTCGTAACTAGCATACTTATATATCGTCAAGACGATGTCTAAGTGACACCAAATGACAGCAAGCTCAAGTTTCCTGTCACGCCTTATCAAGCTCATTGTCAACACGTTACGCTATGCCGTGACATCAGTGACATCAAATTCGAAAAAACTTTTTCGTATATACATAAAAAAACAGTGGTAAAAATTAAAGCAAATTGAAGATATGAGATACTACACAGCATTGACCATCGCAGGCTCCGATAGTTGTGGAGGGGCTGGTATTCAGGCAGATATCAAGACGATATCGGCTCTAGGAGTGTATGCGGCTTCGGCCATAACAGCCATTACCGTGCAAAACACAAAGGGCGTTTATGGCATACAAAAAGTGGAGCCGGAGATAGTAAAGGGGCAAATAGAGGCGGTAATGGACGACATTCATCCCGATGCCATCAAGATTGGCATGGTAAATGATACGGATACCATCCACGCCATCGCCGAGACCCTCGCCAAATACAAAGGTAAATATCAGTATCTCATCATCGACCCCGTGATGGTATCCACCAGTGGAAGCCGTCTGATGCAGGAGGACGCTTTGGACACCTTTGTCAAGGAGTTACTCCCATTGGCAACCCTTCTCACGCCTAATATTCCTGAGGCAGAAATCCTTGCGGGCATAAAGATTCAAAACGCTGACGACATCAAGGCGGCAGCCGCAGCCATCAGCCAGTTGGGATGCAAATACGTACTCATCAAGGGTGGTCATTTTACAGGGACAGAAAAAATAGACTACCTCTTCGAGGATGGCAAGCAGAAGACTAGCTATCGGGGGATAAGCATCGACACTCGCAACACCCATGGCACAGGTTGCACACTCTCCTCAGCCATCACCTCCTATCTGGCAAGGGAATTCGACATGAACACCGCCATCGCCATGGCTAAAACTTATCTTTCAGGAGCCATTCTTGCAGGAAAGGGAGTGAACATTGGAGAAGGTCATGGTCCTGTTAATCATTTCTATGAGCCCAAGTCACTGTTTATCAAATAACAAAAACCAAGGAGCTTTGGCATATCCTTTTGCTCCTTGGCTTTTTTATTTATTCTAGATTAATCCTTATTTCCCCATTAATACGTTTACCAAGCCGAACCTATAGACATATCATAGATTTTACCACTAGCATCCTGATTAAACTGGATGCCATTATATACAGCCGTATAGCTTTCGTCTTTTTTCACGCCTTTAGCCTTCAACAACTCCTTCACGGAAGAGCCGACTTTGAAATATGCATCACCAACCTTTACGGCAACATCTTTCGACGACACCCCTATATAGGTTATCTTGCCGTTATCATCAGCCATCGCCGTCATCACCTCTTTTCCTTTCTTGGTAAAGGTTGCCGTGGTGGTCTTCTCATCCTCCACTTCATTATACTCCGACTTCACAGCTACTTTGTCATACAATCCCTCGATCGACTTTGGCAATTTATTGATATTCGCACCAATAGTTATCGCTCCAACACCTTGGGCTGTCAGCACATAATCAGGAGTTTCCTGAGCAGCAGTTTTTGAAGCATCGCCATTGACTGTCTCTTGATTCTCCGTAGCTTGCAAAGAATCAGAATTTGCAACGGTATCTGCTACAGCAGTTGAATCATTTGCAACATCTCCCTTCGAAGTTTTATTACTACAGGCTGAAAAAAGGATGGCACCGAATGCCAAACACAAAATTAAAGTCTTCTTCATATAAGTTTACTTTTTTGTTTATTGATATTATAAAGTATGATAGGATAAAAGTACGCTAAGCATTTATCGTTTGCGAGAAGTGGATGTTGTTCTTCGTGTCGGAACGGTTCTTCTCCCTGTTGTCGCAGGCTTCTTCACCACAGCTTTCTCTGGTGGGAACGACAAATTGAGAAGGTTGAGCGACATGTTCCAATCCTCATAAGGAAATGTCAGCGCAAAGACTTGCAAGAAATTGACCGAAGAAGGCACTCGCTCCAAATAAGCATCGCAGACCACAGGCACGCCAGGCTCGAACTGCTCCACACTATTCAGATTACCGCCATTCAATGACATCGAAGCATCTGTATATCTATTACCATTCTCATCAAAAGCCGCAATGCTAGCATTATAGAGTTTACAGTCGAAGGCGCTATTGCTAACATTGGTCAGTGTAAAGCGGACATGAAGCATCTTATTTTTCCATTCACTTAACTTATAATCCAGCTTTAGACTAGGGACTTCACAGAGTTCCAAGCCATTGCTACCATCCTGAGGATAGGGAGTGATAGGTATGTCACGACCTGTAACTTGATAAAAATCATCTTCCAATCCAATATTCGAGCCACGCAAATCGAACAAGGCTATGCTCTTTGCCGATTTTGGAACATCTTCCACCATTACCGAACCATTGACGGCAATGCCTCCGGGGACAGAAACTTGCTGAGCTACCGAAGTCCAATTTTGATTCATAATTGAGACTTGCCCCTTGTGAGTATTACCTTGATCGTCTATGAATGCCGATTTATGCTCAGGAATGTTCTGACTAGTGCCATAAACGACAAACGAAGACTGCCCATTCGATACATTTCGCATTTTGAAATCGATACGAACATTACTGCCATAACGTTGGCAACTCACCAAATCTATCTTAATACCAGGGAAACCTGTACTAGACTTCTGCGTAACTTGCCCCTGTGCCTCCATGCTTGGAACAGCATAAATTTCATGACCAGAGAGCAAGAACACACAAAAAGCAAAAAATAACCTCTTCATATAAGTCTATTTTAAAAGTTAATAATACACACATAATATTTATACACTATAGAATTCCCTGTCGATAGGCATTACCTATGAGTTCGGCAATGTTTCTCGAACCAGTTTTCCTCAGCATCTGCCGGCGATGATATTCTACGGTATAGGAAGTGATAAAGAGTTTTTCGGCTATTTCTTTGCTGCTAAGTCCCCTTGACAACAAATCCAAAATCTCTAGTTCACGTTTCGTTATATTATTGTTTATGTCATTAGCCATATTTATCTTTACTTTATCATTTCACAACACTATACTTCTGATAGTTTCTTGCAAATATAATAAGATAAAGTTAAGACTGCAAATTTTCACAGCAGAAACAGCACCATCCAAACGCAAAACTATTGTTTTAAGTAGGGGCATATCTAAGGTTTTCCATAGTATTAGATTACGCTTCAATATATTTCATATCCGTACATTCCATCCCAAGTCGATAGCCTTCTTAATCATATCCGACACATTGGTGGCTTGAAGTTTCTGCATAATTCTTCTACGATGAAATTCCACCGTACTAGCAGCAACATGGAGGGCTTCAGCTGTATCCGAAATAGAAAAGCCACGAGCCGCCATATCGAGTACCTGACTCTCGCGGTCGGAAAGTCGAGTGGGTTGGGAACGAAGCGTGCGTAGGATTCTACAAAACGATGTACTATAGTAGCTATCCCCCTCCATAACTGCCCCAACAGCTAAGACCAACTCTTGCGTATCATCACTTTTCATCACCACGGCATCCGCATCAAAATCTAGGATTTCTTGTACGGTCCATGGTTCCTCATGCATCGTGTATATCACAATTCTACTATCGGGATGAACTTTCTTGATGCTTCTCAGAAAATCCATTCCGCTATCTTGCTTCAATTCCAAATCGCTTACCACGACATCCACTTTTCTTTTTAGGAACACTTCCATAGCTTCATCAACTGTTCTTGCCGAGAAAACTTGAAAGCCATGCAAGGAAGCCACTTTTAGAGAAACTTGCAACAAAGACTTGATGCCTTCCAATACTATCGAGTGGTCATCTACTAGCAATATATTCATTTCTTATCTTTTAATATATTTCCCTTCTTACCTTTTTATATATTTCCTTTCACCTTATTATATATTATATAGGCAATTTCATTTTCTGTAAGTCAAAGCTACGGCATACTTCCCATGCTCATAGTTTATCGAAAGTTTAGCTCCTATGCTAGCCGCTCTACGTTGCATGGTTTCCACCCCTATTCCTGAATAAGGTTGAGCATCTACCGAACTTCCTTCTCCCTCGTTCGATACGAGAAGAGACACTTCTTGACCTACCACCTGAAGCGAAATTACCAAAGAAGTAGGATTGCCATGCTTCATTGCATTGCTCACCGCCTCCTGTATGATGCGATAAGTTTCATAAGCCTGCTGCGGAGAAAGTTTGCTCCAGTCGAAGCTTCCATCTAGCTCTAGCTTCACCTGGCATTCCGCATCATCAACTATCGTCTGCACGTAACACTTAACAGCCTCATCCAAAGCTATCTTTTCAAAACGAGGCGGCATAAGGGCATGCGATAGATGACGAACATCTTTCCAGATAGTTCTCAACTGCCTATCAGCCTTCTCCCTATCCGTAGCAAGAAGCAAGGTGACGGCAAGAATGTCATTACATACACCATCATGCAGTTCCTTTGCCATTCGCTCTCTTTCGGTTTCCAAACCTTGTATGTAGCTACGTCGCTCTTGCAGTTCTGCACGTTGCCTAGCCACTTTGCGGCGATATAGCAAAACACAGACGGCAACCAAGAGCAAAGCAGCAAAAATGCCAAGCCACAGCAGACGATTTCCCATCTCCAACTTTTCTCGTCTCGCTTGCTCCAAACCCTTCTCCTTCTCTAAGGTTTGATACTTCACTGTAAACTCACTCATATTCTTTTCGATGTCGCTCTGTTTCACGGAGTCCTGCATCCGATAAGCTTCACCCATCATAAGCCAAGCCTCATCTTTTCGATTCAGATGTTCCAAACACAGCGCTTTCTTATACAAGAGCCTTTCCTGCGGCATCACCCGATTCTTAGCATTCGTAGATAGCAAACTGTCAAGAAGTTGCTTCTGCTCCAAATATTTTCCTTGACTCGCCAACAAGTCTGCTTTCACCTCGACAATGCCGAGCACTCCATTGCTGGTCAGACTCATTCCCTGCATCGCCCTATCCGCATAAGCCATATACTTTGCCACACTTTTGTTGTCATCCAAGCCTACATAATCCTTCATAATGACGGAAAGATATTTCAGGGTCAACACATTATAATCAACTTTTTGGGCTGCCTTCCACAAAGGAAGCATCACATCCAAGGACTTTTGGTACTGCTTGTTTCTCAGGTAGATGCCTCCAATATTCGCCACAGCAGACAGTCTTTCTATCGTATCGTTGGCCATCAAGGCAGATTTCTCCGCTTTGCGAGCATATATCAAAGCCTCATCAAATCGATTACTTTCAGAATACATGACAGCAATGCAATTATTGAGAAAAATCTCATACTCAGTATTCTTTTTCTTGAGTGCATATTCTATTCCCTTTTGATACTCGACGAGAGCGGAATCCAACTTTCCAAGGCGACGATAGGCGATGCCCATGGCACTCGCATATTAAGTGTCGCCTCCACATCCTCCAGCTGTTCAGCGAGGCGTATGGTTTGATGTCCCACATGGATAGCTTCCCCCATTCTTCCCATATCGGTCAATGCCACAGTCTTCTCACTGAGCAACCAGCATCTTGTGGTATCTGCGGGATTTAGAGCCAAAGCACTATCTGCAAGCTGTATTGCAGCAGACTTTTCACCACCAACATTTAGTTCGGCCACCTTTTCCAACAGAGGATAAACTGGGTCACTGTCAGCCTCCTTGCTTTTATCATTACAAGAAAAAAGAAAGAGCACACATGATATTAATAATAGATATTTATTCATAGATGTATAGTTTGAGTGTTCAAAAATACGACTATTTTTCTAATTTTCATTTACAATTTCAAGCCTTTTGAGTTTATTTAACGCAAAACTACCGTTTCCATACATAAGAAGTTGTACTTTTGCAGGAAAATACGAAAAAAATGAAATGGATAGTTATCACAATGCCTGAGTTCATCACGAACGAGGCCACTTACATCGAACAATTCTTCGAGGCAGGCATCGACTTACTGCATCTTCGCAAGCCAAATTCCAGCACAGAGGATTGCGAACGACTGCTACAGCAGCTTAACCCGAAATGGTATTCGAGAATCGTCGTACACGACCACTTCGAGCTCTGCGAGAAATACCATCTCCACGGCATTCATCTCAATCGCAGGAATCATCAGATTCCCAAAGGATTTTCTGGAAGCATCTCACGCTCTTGCCACAGCCTAGAAGAGATCATCGAGAACAAAGACAGCTTCGACTATGTTTTCCTCAGCCCCATCTTCGACAGTATCTCCAAACAAGGATACCAGCATGCTTTTACCGATGAAAAGCTTGCAAAGGCTGCACAAGAAGGCATTATCGACAATAAAGTAATCGCCCTAGGAGGTATTTCCTACGACAGGATTCCCCAACTAAAGGCTTGGCACTTTGGTGGAGCGGCATTTCTGGGAGCGGTTTGGAATAAGTTGCTCTGCACCCAACAATGAAAATAAATCTCGATTTATTTTGCATTGTCTTCGATTTGTTGTAACTTTGCACCCATGATTTATCCAGATAATTTTGAAAACAAGATAGGATTCAACGAAATCCGCAAGATGTTGCGCGAAAGATGCCTCTCTCCACTTGGCAAGGAACAAGTGGATAAGATGGCTTTCAGCGACGACGCCGAACAGGTGAACGAATGGCTCATGCAGGTGCGTGAGTTCCGCCGTCTGATGGAGGAGGTCGAAGACTTCCCCCTGCAATATTTCTATGACGTAAGGGAAAGCATCGTACGCATACGAGTGGAAAACACCCACTTGGAGGAAGACGAGCTTTTCGACTTGAGACGTTCGCTCTCTACCATCGCCGGCATGGTGAAGATATTGAACCACAGCGACGAGGACGATGCCCACGCCGAGCAAGAGGACGGTTGGAGAAGGGAGAAGAAATACCCCTACCCTGCCCTTCATCGCCTATCGCAAGACATCGTAACCTTCCCACAACTCATCCAGCGCATCGACCAGATACTCGACAAGTTTGGTAAGATTCGTGACAACGCCACCCCCGAACTGCTCCAGATTCGCCGAGAACTGGCAAAAACCGAGGGAAGCATCTCGCGTACCTTATATAGTATATTGCGCTCGGCACAGAGCGAGGGTGTCGTAGAAAAGGACGTTACTCCTGCCCTACGTGATGGAAGATTGGTGATTCCAGTTATCCCTACCCTCAAGAAGAAAATCAAGGGTATCGTACACGATGAGAGTGCCACAGGAAAGACCGTCTTCATCGAACCTACCGAGGTGGTGGAAGCCAACAATCGTGTGCGTGAGTTGGAGGGCGAGGAACGCAAGGAGATTATTCGCATCCTCACTGACTTCACCAACAAGGTACGTCCTTTCTCCAAGGAAATTCTCGACAGCTACCGATTCTTGGCGAAAATCGACTTGATACAGGCGAAACAAAAACTCGCCGATACCTTCAAGGCGATAGAGCCAGAGGTGGAAGACCATCCTCACATCGACTGGATTCGTGCCATCCACCCATTACTTCAGCAGTCCTTGCAGAAGAAAAACGAGAAAGTGGTTCCGCTCGACATCATCCTCACACAGGAGAAGCGCATCCTGATTATTTCCGGTCCTAATGCCGGAGGTAAGTCTGTATGCTTGAAGACCGTAGGACTGCTCCAGTATATGCTGCAGTGCGGACTGAGCATCCCTGTGAGCGAACGTTCGAAGACAGGCGTCTTCAAGAACATCATGATCGACATCGGCGATGAACAGAGCTTGGAGAACGACTTGAGTACCTACTCTTCCCATCTGCTGAACATGAAGAACATGATGAAGCAAGCCAACAGCGACACCATCATCCTGATAGATGAGTTTGGTACAGGTACCGAACCTGGCATCGGTGGAGCCATCGCCGAGGCCGTACTCGACAAGTTCTGCAAACAAGGAGCATACGGTGTCATCACCACCCACTACCAGAACCTGAAGCACTTTGCGGATAGTCATGAGGGAGTAGTGAATGGAGCCATGCTCTACGACCGCCACGAGATGAAGGCTCTCTTCCAGCTAGCCATCGGTCGCCCTGGTTCCTCATTCGCCATTGAGATAGCAAGAAAGATAGGATTGCCAGAGGAAGTCATCAAGGAGGCTTCGGATATCGTGGGCTCGGAATATATCCAGAGCGACAAGTATCTGCAAGACATCGTGCGAGACAAGCGATACTGGGAGAACAAGCGCCAAAACATCCACCAGCGTGAGAAGGATATGGAGAAGACCATCTCCAAGTATGAGAGCGACATCGAGGACATCGAGCGCAGCCGCAAGGCTATCCTCCAAAAAGCGAAGGAAGAAGCTGCCGAACTCTTGAAGGAGAGCAATAAGAAGATAGAGAACGCCATCCGAGAGATTCGTGAGAGCCAGGCGGAGAAGGAGGAGACTCGCCGTATCCGTCAGGAGCTGGATGCCTTCAAGCAGGAGGTACAGGAAATCGACACCAAGGATGCCGACGACAAGATAGCTCGCAAGATAGCCCAGATTCAGCAACGCAAGGAACGCCATGCCAAGCGACAGGCTGAGAAGAAGGAGAACCAAGAGAAAGCCGCAGCAGCTCTGCGCAATGCCCAGAACAAGACGCAGACAGACAGCAACCGTGAAATCAAGGCTGGCGACACCGTTCGCATCAAGGGATTGACGACTGTCGGTAAGGTAGAAAGCATTACGGGCGATACAGCCACAGCCGTATTCGGAGGCATGAGAACCAAGATGCGACTCAACCGCTTGGAGCACGCTACCCCTTCAACCGAGACCCTCGACAAGACCGAAGAGCGCAAGGAGAACTTGGCTTCATACGGCATCAGCCGAGAAACTCGCAAGACCATCGATGCCCACAAGACCAACTTCCATCAAGACTTGGATGTGCGTGGCATGAGGGGCGACGAAGCCTTGAACGCCGTCCAATACTTCATCGACGATGCCATCTTGGTGGGAATGCCTCGTGTAAGAATCCTTCATGGAAAGGGAAATGGCATTCTCCGTCAGCTCATCAGACAGTATCTGAGCAGCGTGCCAAACGTTACCCATTACGCCGACGAGCACGTGCAATTCGGTGGAGCAGGCATCACGGTCGTGGACTTTTAAAGTGAAGAACGAAGTGTGAAGAGTGAAGAATTCAAATGTTTTTCACGTCTTTCTCTTAACAGAAGTTAAAGAAACAAAGATTCTTGGCAAAACATTTGGCGGGTTCAAAGGAAAGTAGTACCTTTGCACCCGCTTAAAAGCAATACGCTTTACGAAGCAAACTTTGAGACGGACAAGTCTCATACGACCAGCTCCCTCGGAATCCCCCAGGATGGGAACATAGCAAGGGTACTTGGTTGTAGCGGTGCGATATGAATCGCTTGTCCACCCGCCTCTTTAGCTCAGTTGGCCAGAGCACGTGATTTGTAATCTCGGGGTCGTTGGTTCGAATCCGACAAGAGGCTCAAAAAGGAACTTTCCCACAAGGGAAGTTCCTTTTTCGTTTTATAAATCTTTAGCTATTTTTCCTTAGACACCTCCTTATTATCTTTAATTATATATAAATATTCTTCCCCTATACACCTTATATAATAAAAAAGTTGTATTTTTGCAGAATGATAAAGTGAATATGAAATGATTATCCACATCAAACTGAAAATACAATATAACAATGAATACTGAAAATAAAGAGAATCAAGAAGAAAAAAAATCAGACAAACAATTCCAAAGAGTGAAGACCGTCATCATCGACCTGGGGAAAATCAAGCAAACCAAGGCTTTCGCTCGCCAAGACGGCGCAATCCTAGGTATCGTATGGATTGCCAGTTTCGTCTGTACAATGTTGGCTGCCGACCCTAGCTACCAAATGCTGGGACTCATCTCCAACCTGCTCATCATCTCTACCCCATTCGTGGTGGCAAAGCGTCTGAAAGCATTCCGCGACAATGTGAGAGAAGGGCATATTTCCTTCCGACATGGGTTCTACTATTGTCTCCAGACATTCTTTTATGCCACACTGCTACTCACCATCGTGCAGTATCTTTGGTTTAGATTTATGAACACAGGAATGTTTATGAACCAACTCCAGGCAAACTATCAGATGGTAGCGCAAGCTTACCAGCTCACGGCACAGGAGTCGAAGACTCTCCTCGATGCCCTCACAATGATGAAGCCTATCGCTTGGGCATCAATGTTCATGATTACCGATTTGATAGCAGGTGCGATACTTAGTCCTATTCTTGCAGCCATCTTTGCCAAGAAGAATCTGCAACAGCAGTCTATTCAGCAATAAACTATCGGATTAGACGAAGACAAAACACAAAATTTAGAAACTCAAAACATCAAATAAAGAAAAATGGATATTTCTGTAATCGTTCCTCTCTTCAATGAGGAAGAGTCGTTGCCAGAACTTTACGCATGGATTAAGCGTGTGATGGATGCCAACGACTTCACATACGAAGTCATCTTCGTGAACGACGGTTCAACCGACCGTTCATGGAACGTCATAGAAGAACTTGCCGAGAAAAATGAGCAGGTAAAAGGCATTAAATTCCGCCGAAACTACGGCAAGAGCCCAGCACTCTATTGTGGTTTCAAGGAAGCACAAGGCGATGTCGTCATTACGATGGATGCCGACCTGCAAGATTCTCCTGACGAAATACCAGGGCTTTACCAGATGATTACCAAGGAAGGTTATGACCTTGTTTCTGGTTACAAGCAGAACCGCAAGCAGGGCGACCCATTGAGCAAAACCATCCCAACCAAGCTCTTTAACGCTACAGCCCGCAAGGTGAGCGGCATCCACAACTTACACGACTTCAACTGTGGGTTGAAGGCTTACCGCAAGGATGTGGTCAAGAACATCGAGGTGTATGGCGAGATGCACCGCTATATACCATATCTTGCCAAGAACGCTGGCTTTGCAAAAATTGGCGAAAAGCCAGTACACCACCAAGCACGCAAGTTTGGCAAATCTAAGTTTATGGGCTGGAATCGTTTTGTAAACGGTTATCTCGACCTGATGACCCTTTGGTTCCTAAGCAATTTTGGCAAGAAGCCAATGCACGTGTTCGGATTCTTGGGCAGCGTGGTATTCTTCATCGCCTTCCTTTCGCTTATCGGCCTGGGCATCGACAAGGCTATAGACTTACACAATGGCATCTATGGTCACCTCATTACTGACTCACCGTACTTCTACATCGCCCTCATTGCGATGGTGTTAGGCAGTCAGTTCTTCCTGGCAGGATTTTTGGGTGACCTCATCAGCCGACAGAATCCTAACCGTAATGATTACCAAATAGAAAAGGAAATAAGATGCGGAAAATAATACCAGCAGTCTTCCTTGTGATAGCACTGATGATAGCGAGTTGCACAAGCCTCGATTGCCCACTCAACAACACCACTTACACCAAGTACAAATTGATGGGCAATGTGACGACACTCAATGACACGCTATCCATTTCTACCACTAAGCAAGAGGGAACAGACAGCGTACTCATCAACAAGGACGTGAAAGTGGATAGCTTCATCCTGCCGATGAGTTACCATCAACCAGAAGACGTGTTCTACTTCGAGATTCGCAATAAGTATCACCAAGTGTGGAAAGACACCGTGACCGTGAAGAAGGAGAATTATTCGCATTTCGAGTCTGTGGATTGTGGAGCTTCATATTTCCACACCATCATGGAAGTAAAGACCACACACAACTACATCGACTCGATAGTCATCAACCATAAAGAAGTAAATTATGATGCATCTAAAGCGCATTTCTATATTTATTTTGGCAATCGCGATTAACTTGACAGCCTTTGCACAGCAGAAGAAGATAGCCACCATAGAGCCAGACACAATTCCTTTGCTAAGAGGCATGGCTGTAGGATTTGATGTCATCGGTCCTGTACAGTTGATGGTAAGTGATTATGGACAATACGAAGCTTCGTTTCGTGTGAATCTGAAGGACAAATACTATCCTATCATCGAATTGGGATACGGCAAGGCTGACGCCAGTGACGAAAGTACCAAGATAAGATACAAGACGAATGCTCCATACGGTCGCATTGGCATAGACTGGAACCTACTCAAGAACAAGCATGACGACTACCGTCTGTTCGGAGGATTCAGATATGGCTTCACCTCATTCAAGTATGATGTGTCTTCGCCCCCAATAAAGGATCCAGTTTGGGGAGGCGAATCGCCATACGGAGCCGAAAGTGTATCAGCCAACTGTCATTGGCTGGAAGGTGTTTTTGGTGTAGATGCCAAAATATGGGGTCCCGTAAGAATAGGATGGAGCTTCCGTTACAAGCGCCGCATAAAACACAAAGATGGAGACTTGGGCAATACATACTACGTACCAGGCTTCGGTAAACAAGGTGGTTCACGACTGGGTGGCACATTCAATGTTACATTTGAAATCTAGGCAGCAAGCGTATCCTGACAAACAAGATGAGACACTTGTAACCTAAAAAGAAAAGATAAGATATGAATAAAAAGAAACTGATATGGCAAATCCCCTTCCTGCTGTTCTTGATCATAGGTAGCTACATCATCATCCACAAGAATAGCGACCCGGTATATCAGCACGATGAAGGATTCGTGTTTGGCACAGTCTATCACATCACCTACGAAAGCAGCACCAACTACAAGGATGGCATTGAGGCAGAATTGAAAAAGGTGGATCAATCACTCTCACCTTTCAACAAGACCTCCATCATCTCCCACATCAATCGCAACGAAAGGGTTATGGTAGATAGTATGTTCTATGATGTGTTTAACCTGGCAGAAAGCATCTCCAAGGAGACCAACGGAGCTTTCGACATCACCGTCGCCCCACTGGTAAATCTATGGGGATTCGGATTCAAGAAAGGCGTTACTCCAAGCAAGAACGCCATCGACAGCATCCGAAGCTTTATCGGATATCAAACGGTGAAGCTCAGCAACAAGCAGGTGGTCAAGGAAAATCCAAAGACCATGCTCGATTGTTCCGCCATCGCTAAAGGATATGGAAGCGATGTGGTTGCCAAATTTCTGAAAGCAAAAGGCGTGAAAAACTTCATGGTGGAAATTGGCGGTGAAGTGGTGGTAAGCGGTATCAGTGACAAACAGAAGCCTTGGCATATAGGCATCAACAAGCCAACCGATGACTCACTCAACACCAACAACGAGCTTCAAGACATTTTGGAAGTCACAGACATCGCAATGGCTACCAGCGGCAATTATCGCAACTTCTACTATAAGAATGGCAAGAAATATGCCCACACCATCGACCCAAAGACGGGCTATCCCGTGCAGCACAGCATACTTTCAGCCACTGTGCTCGCCAAGAATTGCGCCACAGCCGATGCTTACGCCACATCATTTATGGTGATGGGGATGGAAGAAGCTAAGAAGGTTCTTAAGAAACATTCAGAACTTTGTGCTTATCTCATCTATGCCGATGAGAAGGGAAACAATAAAGTATGGTACTCCCCCAATATGGAGCAGAAACTACTGAATCCATAAAAAAGAAGACACAAGCTCTGCGAAAAATAACAACAAACAATGCAAGAAGACAGACTATACGACAATCTCCTGAACCTGCCATTATTCCTGGGAATGAGCCGAAGCGACCTGTTGGAAGTTGCAGGTCACACAAAGTTCGATTTCAAGAAAGTAGAAGCAGGGGACACCATCGCCCAAGAAGGCGAGCCTTGTCAACGCCTGTATTTTCTCCTGACAGGAGAGCTGAACGTCATCACCGAAGCAGACGACCATGGGTATCGCATAGAAGAAGACATCAAGGCTCCAGAAGCATTCCAGCTAGAGTGCCTCTTCGGATTCAACCAACACTTCACCCACACCTACACCGCAAAAAGCGACTGTAGCCTGATGAGCATCGGAAAGCCGGAAATACGAAAGCTATCGGATAGGTATGAAATATTCCGCATCAACCTGCTCAACATCATCTCCACCCAGACCCAGAAGAACAATCGTCGTCTTTTTCGGGTTTCCCCAAAGGATTTATGTGAGCGCATCACCAGATTCTTCGAGAGCCGCTGCCTTCGCCCTGCAGGCGAAAAGCTCATCTACATCAAAATGACCCGACTGGCTGCAGAGATGAACGTAAAACGCATCTATGTATCTAACGCTCTCAACGAGATGCAAGCGAAGAAGCTCATGAACCTATACAGAGGACGGATCCATATCCCAGCACTCGAAAAATTAATTAATCGATAAAAAACAACATTATGCAAGACAACATAAACAAGAATACAGAAAAGAACATAAACGAAAACTGTGGAGAGAAGAGAGTTAATCCTTTCTTCTTGCCTTATGGTACTCCACACAACACTGCCCCATTCGACCGCATTCAACTCAGCGACTATGAGGAGGCATTCATGGAGGGTATCCGCCGTGATGACGAGGCTACCGACAAGATTGTAAACGATCCTGCTGAGCCTACCTTCGAGAACACCATAGCGCGTGTGGATACTGAAAAAGGCGAACACTATTACGACCTCTTGAGCCGTGTATCCAACGTATTCTCTTGTATGATGAGCGCAGAGACATGCAACGAGATGGAAGAGTTGGCACAAAAGATGAGTCCTATTCTTACCAAACATACCAATGATGTAACACTCAACAAGAAACTCTTCGAGCGTATCAAGTTTGTTCACGACCATCCAAATAGAGAACTTACACCAGAAGAAAAGATGCTTCTCGATACCAGCTACGACGGATTCGTTCGCAGCGGTGCCCTCCTTGACGAGGAAGGCAAGGAGAAACTTCGTAAACTCACCGAGGAAGCCAGTATGCTCACTCTACAGTTCTCGCAGAACCTATTGAAGGAGAACAAGGCGTTTATCCTGCATATCACCGACAAGGCACAGCTTGACGGACTCCCAGAGACTGCCATCGCTGCCGCAGCACATACCGCACAAGAGAAAAAAGAAGAAGGATGGATATTCACACTCGATTATCCAAGCTATTCGCCTTTTATGACCTATTCCACCCAACGTGAGCTTCGCAAGCAGATGTATATGGCTCGTAACACTGTGTGTACGCACGACAACGAACAGAACAACTTGGACATCTGCAAGCGTTTGGTCAACTTAAGACGCGAGTTGGCACAGTTGCTAGGCTTCGAGACATACGCCAACTATGTGCTTCGCCACCGTATGGCGAGCAACACAGAAAATGTATATAAACTTTTGAACGACCTTATCACAGCTTATAAGCCTACAGCTGTCAAGGAGACAGAGGAAGTAAAAGCACTCGCAAAAAAAATAGAAGGCGCCGACTTCGACATCAAGCCATGGGACTTCGGTTTCTATTCCCATAAACTCCAAATGGAGAAATACAACCTCGACGCAGAGATGCTCCGCCCATACTTCCAGCTCGACAAAGTGATAGACGGCGTTTTCGGACTTGCCAACAAACTCTATGGCATTACCTTTAAGGAGAATAAGGAGATTCCTGTATATCATCCAGATGTCAAGGCATACGAAGTATTCGACAAGGACGGTAGCTATCTTGCTGTATTCTATGCTGATTTCTTTCCTCGCAAGGGCAAGCAGGGCGGAGCTTGGATGACAGAATTTCAGGGACAATGGATAGACCATAAGGGCAACAATGTGCGTCCTCATGTAAGCGTGGTGATGAACTTTACCAAGCCAACAGCAGAAAAACCAGCTCTCCTGACATTGGGCGAGGTGGAGACATTCCTGCATGAGTTCGGTCATAGCCTCCACGGCATGTTTGCCAACACCCGCTTCGAAAGTCTCTCTGGCACCAATGTCTGGTGGGATTTCGTGGAGTTACCATCCCAGTTTATGGAGAATTACGCCATCGAAAAAGACTTTCTTCGCACCTTCGCTTTCCATTACAAAACAGGCGAACCATTGCCTGACGAACTCATCGAACGTATTGTGAAGAGTCGCAATTTCATGGCAGCATACGCTTGTCTTCGACAGGTAAGTTTCGGATTGCTCGACATGGCATATTATACACAAATGAAGCCATTCAACGACGACATCATTCCATTCGAGAAGGAAGCATGGAAAGAAGCGATGATTCTGCCACAGCTGAAGGAGACTTGTATGACAGTACAGTTCTCACACATCATGGCAGGTGGCTATGCCGCAGGATATTACAGCTACAAATGGGCAGAGGTACTCGATGCCGACGCTTTCAGTGTATTCAAGAAAAATGGCATCTTTGACCGAGCTACCGCTCAGAGCTTCAGAGACAACATCTTGTCAAAGGGTGGCACCGAACATCCAATGACTCTCTACAAGAGATTCCGTGGACAAGAGCCTACCATCGATGCCTTGCTCGAACGCAACGAAATCAAGAAAGTTAGAAGTTAAGAGATGGAAGAGGAAGTTTGAAGCAAGAGTTAAACATCCGCCAAACAGGAATTTTACATCCATTAAAATAATAAAAAAGAAAATGGAGAACAATCTTTCGAAACAAAAGAAACTGGACCTTCGCTATTTGCGAATGGCTCGCATCTGGGCAGAAAACAGCTATTGCAAACGCCGACAGGTGGGAGCCTTGGTAGTGAAGGAGAAGATGATCATCAGTGATGGATACAACGGAACACCGAGTGGATTCGAGAATATCTGTGAGGAGAACGGTGTCACCAAGCCTTACGTTCTCCATGCAGAAGCAAACGCCATCACCAAGTTGGCTAGAAGCAGCAACAACAGCGAAGGCAGTACACTCTATGTCACCGCCTCCCCTTGTATCGAGTGTTCTAAGCTCATCATCCAAGCAGGCATCAAGCGTGTAGTTTATGCCGAGAAATACCGACTCACCGATGGCCTTGACCTATTGAAGAGAGCAGGCATCAAAGTGGAGTATCTCAATCCTGATGAAGAAAATAGATAAAGAAGATTCCTCGGGGCAATAGCAAGCCTCGAGGAACCAAGATAGATATGTTAGTATAAAGTTAGTTAAGTTATGAATATGAACAAGAATAAGACCAATCGGTTTATGCCTTTTATCATGGCGATCTGCGTCGTGATAGGCATCATCATCGGCACATTCTTCTCGAATCATTTCTCCGGCAACCGTCTGAACGTCATCAATAGTGGAAGCAATCGTTTGAACAACTTGCTCCACCTTATCGACGACCAATATGTGGATGCCGTGAACATTGATTCGTTGGTAGATAAGGCGATACCGCAGATTCTTGCCGAGTTGGACCCTCACTCTGTATATATCAGTGCGAAGGATGCAGCTCAAGCCACCGACGACCTCAAAGGTTCGTTCTCAGGTGTTGGAATTGAATTTGTGATTCGTGATGACACCATCCATGTGCAGAATGTGATTCAGAACGGTCCTGCTGAAAAAGCGGGATTACTAGCAGGCGACAAAATCGTAGCCGTGGATGGTAAGCCTTTTGTAGGCAAGATTGTCACCAATCAGGAAGCCATGCATCGCTTGAAGGGACCTAAGGATACCAAGGTAAAAATAGGAGTCATCCGCTATGGCAGCAAGAAGGTACAAACCTTCACCGTGACCCGTGGTGAAATACCTACCAAGAGTGTCACAGCCGCTTATATGCTCGACGACAACACAGGCTATATCCGCATCAAGAATTTTGGCGAGAACACATATCCAGAGATGCTTATCGCCCTCGCCAAACTCTCACAACAGGGATTTAACAACCTATGTATCGACTTGCGTGACAACTCAGGTGGCTATCTGGCAGCGGCCGTGAATATGGCAAACGAATTCCTGCCCGAGAAGAGATTGATAGTTTATACACAGGGACGCAAGTCACCACGCCAAGACTATCGAAGCGACGGCAAGGGCTCATACCAAAAGATTCCAATGGTTGTACTCATCAACGAGGGTTCTGCATCATCGGCGGAAATCTTCGCAGGTGCTATGCAAGACAACGACCGTGCCACCATCATTGGTCGCCGTTCGTTCGGAAAGGGATTGGTACAACAACAAATTGAGTTCCCTGATCATAGCCTCATCCGTCTCACCATCGCCCGCTACTATACACCTTCTGGGAGATGCATCCAGAAACCATACACCCTGGGAGATGACAAAGACTACGAACAAGATCTCCTCACTCGTTATGAGCATGGAGAATTCTTCTCACAAGACAGCATCAAGCACACTGGTCCGGCTTATCACACCAGCATCGGACGTGTGGTATATGGAGGAGGTGGTATTACCCCAGACATCTTCGTACCAGAAGATACGCTCGGCATGACCTCTTACTTCAAGGAGGCTAGTATGAGTGGACTCATCCTACAATTTGCATTCACCTATACCGACGACAATCGTCCAAAGCTGAACAACTTCAAGGAGATGATGCAACTCGCCGACTACCTGGATAGCCAGAACATGGTGGAGCAATTCGTCACCTATGCAGACAAACATGGCTTGAAACGTCGAAACCTTCTCATCAAGAAGTCGCACAAGCTTTTGGATAGAGTCATCGATAGCCGCATCATCTACAATATGCTCGACGAACAGGCATGGACACAATATATCAACCAAGACGATCCTGTGATACAAAAGACACTGGAAGTCTTCAAGAACCATGCGGCTTTCCCAAAGAAACCGGCACCAGCAGCCAAGGCTAAGCACAAGAAACAGAAGGTAGCTATGGTCAACACACCATACAACTACCGTTCGTTGCATAGCAATAATTTGATGTTGACAAATGCATAAACATGAAAAAAGCAGATTTAAGAAAAATCATAAAAAACAAAAAGCGACAGTATTCCTCAAGCCAACTTGAGGAACTGTCGCTTTCTGTTTTGGCTAAACTCTCAGAAAACAATCATTTTCGGAAAGCCCATACGATCTTAATGTATTATTCTCTCCCAGACGAGGTGAAAACTCATAGCTTTATCGACAAGATGATAGCAAATGGAAAAAAGGTATTACTACCTGTGGTCATAGGTGCCGAAAATCTGGAAATCAGGGAATACTCAGGAAAACAAGACCTAAAAGAAGGTGCATTCCATATCATGGAACCCGCAGGAATTCTTTTTCCCAAAAATAGATATTCCGAGATAGAGGTGGGTATTATCCCAGGCATGGGATTTGATAAGGAAGGCAATCGCTTAGGAAGAGGCAAAGGATATTATGACAGATTCTTACAACAAATCCCCTCTCTATATAAAATAGGTATATGCTTCCCTTTTCAAATGCTAGAATACATACCTACAGAGGCAACAGACATCAAGATGAATGAAGTGATTTTCTCTTTGGAAAAACCATATTAATTTAAATTTTAAAGGAAAATGTTCAGAAAAAAAGTTCGCTCCATAGGAGAGTTACTGCCAGAATTTCTCAGAAACGAAGGTTTGGAAACTCCATTACTTCATAAACGTCTGATAGATAGTTGGGACAATGTAGTAGGTAAGCCAATAGCCAACTATTGCGGAGAAAAATTCATTAAAAACCAGACCCTCTTTGTGAATCTGAAGAATCCTGCTCTAAGGGCAGACCTCACGATGAATCGTTCCATCCTAGTACGCCAACTAAACGAGCAAGTGGGCTCGCACGTTATCGCAGACGTTAGATTTTACTAATACTATCAAGAAAATCAGAGGTTACCCAAAAACACTCCATATAGGCATTGTCAAGAAAGTCTATATGGAGTATTTACGCTTATACTCCTTCCTCCTCATCGTCATCTTCTTCATTCGATGAGTATTTCTTTGTCCCCTTGTGCTCAGGGGTTTCTTCTCCTGAATCCGTATCTAGCAATTGGTCTTTTGTGATACTAACAGCCCCGAAGCGCGATATTTTCAAAACCATAGGCACATACTCATCACTAGCGACATCAGGCGAGCCTACACTTGCAGCAAAAAGCAAGTTGTCGCTTTCTGCCTTGACATACACAATACCCAGTAGTGCCCCTTGTTCCTTGGTGTGAGTGTCGAGATAACTCGTAAAATCTGATTTGGTAAAAATACGTTTGAAAAATTCCGATCCATCCTTACGAAGGACACGAAGACTTATTTTATTATCATAATATTTATTGGTATCATCAATCTTTACGATAGGTAATTCACTATCAGAAGTACGCTTTACAATTACCTTGTAGATGCTCCCCAACCATTCAACATCTCTGGCTTGCTCATATTCACTCATTTTCTGAGTTGGTTTGTTTGTAACTTTCGCCACTGGTTTAGGCGCAATAATAATATTGCTCTTCTTCTTTTCGGCACAAGAAACCATCATTCCTAATACCAAAGTTATCAAAAATATGTAATTGATTCGTTTCATCATTGTTATTTTGTTTGATGCTACAAAATTAATAAAAAAAAACGAGACATTTGTCGCCTAGCCGTTAAAAAAGAAAAAAGAGCATCGACTTTCACAAGCCAATGCTCCACAATACCTAAATACTAACTAATAAATTTCCTATTGAATCTTACACGATATAATAAAAGTTCAGTTTATGAATTCTAATCAATTAATTAGACTCCCGAAAACATAAAAGGTTTAACCGAGAATCCCCCAAAAGTTATTTTTTGCTTTTGTTAACACGAAAACAATTCTAACAATTTCGAATTTCACCCTGCTCGACCAAGAAAATCTTATAATCGCCATTCAGACGATGAAGTATTTGATCCAGATGGTCACGATTGGTATCCGTGATGAAGATTTGACCGAAGTTATCGCTCGACACCAGTTGCACGATAGACTCCACACGCTGTGCATCCAATTTATCGAAAATATCATCCAACAAGAGCAAGGGAGTAGTGTTCGAGCAAGTGCGCTTTAAAAAACTAAACTGGGCGAGTTTCAAGGCTATGACAAAACTCTTGTTCTGTCCTTGGCTTCCTTCCCGCTTCATCTGATAATCGCCAATCGTAAACTCCAAGTCATCACGATGCACGCCATGCAGCGAATATCCCACAGCCCTATCCTTGAACCTATCTCGCTGTATCACATCAAGTAACGGACCTCTTTGACAATGGGACACATAGCGTAAGCCCACATGTTCCTTGTCTCCAGAAACATGTTGGTAAATCTGCTGGAAAATAGGAACTAATTCATTCACGAAAGCTTGGCGCTTGGCATAGAGTTGTTCTCCATTCAGAGCCATCTGCTGCTCCCATAGTTCCATAAGCATCGCATCAGGCTCTGCTTCCATTTTCAAGAGAGCATTACGCTGCTGCAAAGCTTTATTATAATTAGATAAAGTCTCGATATAAGTGTTATCATATTGCGAGATGACCACATCCATTAATTTTCTACGCTCTTCACTTCCTCCTTCGATGAGCGAGACATCCGAAGGCGAGACATATATCAATGGGATGAGTCCGATATGCTGTGATAGGCGCTTATACTCTTTCTTGTTGCGCTTGAAGTGTTTCTTTGTTCCACGCTTCATCCCACAATAGATGTTCTCCATATCCCCATTGTCGTTCACATAATTGCCTTCGAGCATAAAGAAAGACTCATCATGGGTGATGATTTGTGAATCAATGGGATTGTTCGCACTCCTGCAGAAGGAGAGATAGTAAATGGCATCAAGAAAGTTGGTCTTACCCATACCGTTCTGACCGATAAGACAATTAATATTGGACGACAACTCTAGGTTGGCGCTCTTGATGTTTTTATAGTTAATGATGGATATATTCTTTAAAATCATAGACTCTTTTCTGCTTATTGACTGCAAAGTTAGCAGAAAAAGACCAAAAAACGAAAAAAGTGGGCTAGAAATTTCAATATCTGAATAAAAATCAGTAAATTTGCAACCTAAACTGTGGCAAAGCCTAAGCTTTTGCCAACAAAGCAGAGAAGAATAATTAAAAAGACAAGAACAAAAAAGAGGAATAATAAAAACAAAAAATAAAAATGGCAAACAACAAAGTACAGGCTCAGGAAATCGAGAGCCTCAACATGAGTGAAGCCTTCTTTATGAAATACAAGAAGGCAATTATTATCGCAGTGGTAGCAGTCATCGTTATCATCGCAGGTGTGTTCGGTTACATTTCTCAGATAGCAGGTCCACGCGAGGACAAGGCTAGCACGATGCTGGGCAAGGGACAGACCTACTTCCAAAACGAGATGTACGAACAGGCACTCAATGGTGACGGTGCTGGCTACGTAGGCTTCGCTAAGATTGCAGACGAATATAGCAGCACAAAGGCTGGAAATCTCGCCAATCTCTACGCAGGACTTTGCTATGCCAACCTCGGCAAATGGACAGAAGCCGAAAAGAGTTTGGATGCTTTCTCTTCTAAGGGCGACCAGATGATAAGCCCTGCAGCAGAAGCTGCTCTCGGTGATGCTTACGCTCACCTCAACAAGCTCGATCAGGCTGTAGATGCTTTCAAGAAGGCTGCTTCTATGGCAGATGACAAGGCAGAGGATGACACTAACAACTCGCTTTCTCCTACATTTCTCATCAAAGCAGGTGAGATTTTGGAAAGTCAGGGTAAGAAGGCTGACGCTTTGAGCATCTATCAAGATGTCAAAAAGAAGTACATCAACTCTATGCTCGTTCAGAGCTCTGAGATTGACAAGTACATCGAGCGTGCCTCTAACTAATATCTGATTCATAACAAAGATATTTAAAAGAAAGGAAGAAGCAATTATGGCAACAGCACTTCATAATTTATCAGAATACGACTTCTCCCAGGTACCAGACGCTAGCAATATGTGCTTTGGCATCGTTGTGGCAGAGTGGAACCCTGAGATAACTGGCGCACTACTCGATGGAGCGGTCAAGACTTTAGAGAAACATGGTGCATTGACAGAGAACATCCATGTAAAGACAGTACCAGGAAGCTTCGAGCTTATCTATGGTGCCCATCAGATGGTACTCAATGGCGGTTATGATGCCGTCATCATCTTGGGTAGTGTAATTCGTGGCGAGACTCCTCACTTCGACTATATCTGCCAAGGTGTTACCTATGGTATCGCTCGCCTCAATGCCACACAAGAGATTCCCGTTATTTACGGTCTTCTCACCACCAACGACCTTCAGCAGGCCAAGGATCGCAGCGGTGGCAAGTTGGGAAACAAGGGAGACGAATGCGCCATCGATGCCATCAAGATGGCTAAATTCTAAAAAGCACTTGTAAATAAAACAGAAGTCCTAATTTACAATTAAGAAGTTCTATTATATAATTTAAGGTGTATATATGAAACTCTATCAGTTATTGCAGTCGTTCGAGTTTGAGGAGATTTTTCCTACAGTCAACGAGATGTTCCCCAACGCTCAGTTGCATCGTGATGTCTTCGAAAAAGCATTCAATATGCTTTGCGACATCCAGCCTATCAGCTCCAAGAAGGTAATCCGATTCGAGTTGATGGAAGACCCCAACTCCAACAATATGTTTGTGGGAGCCAATGACAGCTGCTTTCAGAGCACGTGGGACGTATGCCTTGGCAAAGAAGTGAAGAAAGGAAAAGGTGCAGACCTCAACGATGTGGAGTTGGCTGCCAATTGCCTCCTCAATGTCCTTTTCATCGGTCGCCATCCTCAGGCATTCGACAAAGATTACAGAAGACTTATGAAATAATTTTTTCTATCATTCTGTAAGAAATACATTTTTTCATAGAGAAAGAAACATAATTTTCTTTCATTCAAAAAGAAAGAAACTCGAAGAAAAAGCCCTTGAAGCAAAAGATAACTTCAAGGGCTTTTTACGTTGTCCAAGCTACTAATTCCGTCACCATTTCATAAAAAAGCATCATTTTTATACAAAAACAAGCCGCTGGTTTGGTTTTTCAAACAAAATGTAGTATCTTTGCAGCAAAATTCAAACATTTTGTATGAAAAAGGGTTTATTTATCATATTATCTGCAACAATTCTAGCCTTTTCATCTTGCTCTCACCAGCAAACGAAAAACGAAAAGACCAGTGTCATCGACACGCTTCCTGTGATGGTGATGCTGATCCAGAAATGCAGTCGCCTTTATACAGCAGAAGCCCATGTTCATAAAATCATCACTCATGATGACCAATTGAACTTGAAAGGCTCTTTCCTTAAGAAAGAATTCAATATCCATGTTCCTGGCTCAAACCGCAAGGTAGCCATCCCGATGAATGCCACCGTCAAAGCATACATCGATTTCCAGGGGTTCTCTGCCAAGAACATATCACGCAAGGGAAACAAGATAGAAATCATTTTGCCAGACCCCAAGATGATACTCACCAGCAGCAAGATAGACCATAAGGAAGTGAAACAATACATTTCAATCACTCGCAGTAATTTCACGGACGCTGAGCTTGCCCAACTAGAACAACAAGGCAGACAAAGCATCATTCGCGACATTCCCAATCTTAACCTAGTGGAACAAGCTCGCCTGAGTGCAGCAAACACCATCATCCCTATGCTTAAGAACATGGGATTCAAGGAAGAGAACATCAAGATAAGCTTCCGCAAGAAGTTCACATTCGACGACATCAAGAACTTCCTCAATAGCTTAACCATAGAACAGAAAACAAGCCCTACAAATAACAAGTAACAAGGAGGATTAAGACATGAAGAAATTTACGATTTCATTGACCATACTCCTCCTTATAATAATAGGTGGAGCACTCTATTGGCTTAACAAGGACAATACAGCGAGTATCATCACGGCTGAAAAGACCACTATCTCACCAACCCAGATAGAAAGCATCGAAGCAATAGGACAATGGGAGTTTCTTGCCATCAGCGACGAAGAACTGGTTGATACCGTTAGGCATGGGTTCTTTGGCGATGACCAGCTGGTACGCATTTATTATGGTACGCTCAGGTTAGGTATAGACATGAAAGATGCCAAGGAAGGTTGGATAGAGACCGATGTCGATAACGACTCCATCATTTGCACATTACCTCCCATAAAGTTACTCGACAATAACTTCATCGATGAGGCAAAGACCAAAAGTTTCTTCGAAGAAGGCAAATGGACGGGTGGAGATCGTCAGGCAATGTACGACCGAGCCTACGCCTTGATGAAAAAGCGCTGCCTTACTCCCCAAAATATTCAAGCGGCAGAACGAAATGCCAAGCAGCAATTCAGAGAGATGCTCAAGACAATGGGGTTTCCGAATGTCAAGGTAGAATTTGAGAAATAACAAATTATAAACAATAAATAATACACGAGATGACGATGGATGCAATCAACGATTTTTTCACAGCTTTTAGCTCATTCCTTTGGGGATGGCCAATGATAATTCTCTTGTTGGGAACCCACATCTTCCTAACCATTCGCTTACGCTTTCCACAGCGCAAGATATTCAAGGCCATCAAGTTGTCGGTGAAGAAAGACAAGGATGCCACTGGCGACGTATCACAGTTTGGAGCCTTGGCCACAGCCCTCGCCGCCACCATTGGTACAGGTAATATTATCGGTGTGGCAACAGCTATAGCCCTTGGCGGTCCTGGTGCCGTGCTTTGGTGCTGGCTCACGGGTGTGTTTGGTATCTCCACCAAGTATGCCGAAGGTTTGCTTGCCGTAAAATATCGTGTCAAGACTAAGCGAGGAAGAATGCTTGGCGGTCCGATGTATGCACTGGAAAAGGGATTGGGTTGGAAATGGCTAGCCATCCTCTTTGCCATCTTTGCCGCTCTTGCCTCCTTCGGCATCGGTAGCACCGTACAGGCCAATGCCATCTCTACCCTTGTGGAGAATCAATACGGTATATCCCCATTCATTACGGGAGCCGTCGTCACAGCTTTGGGAGCAGCTGTCATACTCGGTGGCGTAAAAGCTATCTCCAAGGTATGTGGTATGCTCGTCCCATTTATGGCTCTCTTTTATGTTCTGGGCTGCATTTACATTCTCATTGTCAACCATGCCTACTTGATGCCAGCCATCAAGGTGATCTTAGAATCAGCCTTTACCACCAAGGCGGCAGGTGGCGGCTTTGCTGGTAGCACGCTAATGATGGCAGCCCGCTACGGTATCGCTCGTGGTCTTTTCTCCAATGAGTCGGGTTTGGGTTCTGCGCCTATTGTAGCCGCAGCCGCGCAGACTCGTAACCCTGTACGTCAGGCTTTGGTATCTTCCACTGGCACCTTTTGGGATACAGTCATCATCTGTGCACTCACAGGTCTTGTCATCACCTCCAGCATCATCGCCTATCCTGACATCGACTATCATGACGGAGCCGCTCTCACAAAGCAGGCCTTCAGCAAGATACCATATATCGGTGCCCCGCTACTCACCTTCGGACTTGCCACCTTCGCATTCAGCACCACCTTGGGATGGAGCTATTATGGCGAACGTTGCGTGGAATACCTCAAGGGTAAGAACTGGATGATCTGCTACCGCATACTCTACATAGTGAGCATCTTCGCGGGCAGTGTCATCAGCCTCGGTTTGGTATGGAACATCGCCGACTGCATGAACGCTTTGATGGCAATTCCTAACCTTGTTTCACTGCTCTGCCTCAGTGGCATCATCGTGCACGAGACCCGCAAGTACCTTTGGCGTGGTCGCCTCGATAGAGATATGGAGGAGAACGAGATAGAAGAACTAGAACAGAACTAAAGATTAGATAATAATTCTCTACATTTCCGACGCATTAGAACGAGCACTATTATGCAAACGATTGCTCAACGAAAAAGAAGAAATTACGCAAAAAAATAGTAGAATATCAGCCAAAAAGTAGTATCTTTGCATTGCAATTCAGAAATAAAGATTCATATAGCAGCAGTGCTAATACAAAGCATGCAATTCAT
This sequence comes from Candidatus Segatella papionis, assembly GCA_002297965.1. Taxonomy (GTDB): domain Bacteria; phylum Bacteroidota; class Bacteroidia; order Bacteroidales; family Bacteroidaceae; genus Prevotella; species Prevotella papionis. Next base: position 1,800 of record DBLF01000081.1, on the reverse strand, counting down.
AAGAGAGAACATAGGTTTAATGATATTTTATTAGTTTTTGTTGATTTAATAATAAAAGCCCGGAGCCGCAGTGATGCGATTCCGGGCTTTTGTATAAATATCAAACGATTAAATAGCATTGCATAAATATCAAGCGTATATTTTGCATCATTATCAATAAGAAGACTTAATCTGTAGATGCTTCATGGCGTGTCCTCCCCACACAGCATTGTTTACAAATTCGAATCCCACATGGGCATAGAGTCGCTCCGCCTTTGGATTACTTTTGTCCACTAGCAGTCCCACCTTAGGTATGCCCAGTTCCGCAGCCTTCACGATGGCCGCTTTCAACAACTGTGTAGCAATGCCTTTTCCTCGGAAACTGCTCGATACAGCGAGGCTGTCAATATAGAATTCACCCTCTTCCGTCTCTGAGTCCATACCCGAGTAATCTATACCAAAACTCACGATGGCCTCCTGTATAAAACGCTGCCTCAGTTCTTTCAGCTTTCCTCCGTCGTATGCCACAAGTATGCCCATTACAATGCCCTCGCTATTCGTAGCCACCAATGTATTTCGGAAACTATATTGGCTGTCTTCCATCCTTACCAGTCTCTCCATCATCTGATGGAAATCCACCAATGTATGTCGAGGACCAGCAAAATTTTGACAACAGCTAGGAGTCATCGCTTCCATGATGAGCGATGCTATATGGGAAGCCTTATCAGGCGTGGCTTGTTCGATATGTATCTTCATTTGTTTAGTTATTTTCATTGAAACAATCAAGCGGAACCAGCCCGAAGCCAATTCCGCTTGCAAAGATAGTAAAAACAAATGAGATAAACGAATTTTTATGATTTTTTATTCCTTGATAAAATAAAGTTTCTTCCCACTGTTTTACCAACTATCCATACTTTCTTTTATAGCTCTATAGAAGCTTCTTGCAAATCCACAGCTTGCGCCTTCAAGATGCCCTTGCCTTTCAACACCACGACGCATTTGCCAAAGAAAGCCTTGCGCTGTGGGTCGGTGAAACGCTCCAAGGAAGTTTGGCAACCATTGTCGGTACCGAGAATCACAGGTTTCGATTCGCCCACAGGACACTTCTTGCCACTCCCCTTCTCAACAGAGAAGAAAATTTGGTTGTCGGCATTAGGACAGAGGTTGCCGTGCTTATCCACGACATCCACCTCCACGAAGGTAGTAGGCTCGCCTTTGCCGTAAGCCAAGTTGCCCTGATAGGTCTTCTTCAAGACGATATGGTCGGGAGCACCAGCGGTCTTGATGACTTGTTCGCCCACCTTCTTGCTGTCCTTGCGAGCGATGACCTTCACTTCGCCTGGCTCAAAGTTTACTCGCCACATCACGTGGTACTCTGTGCTCTTATTGTAGGCATCGCCTACATTGATGGTCTTGCCATCCTCAGCCTTCTGAGCCGCTGGCACATATTCCTTCTTCTTGCGAACGCCCTGGCTCTTGCCATTGACAAACAATTCCACCTCATCGGCATGGTTGTAATAGCACCACATATCTATCTGCTGACCAGGCAACCAGTTCCAGTGAGGGAAGAGGTGGAGCACATCCTTCTGCGTCCACTCGCTCTGATACATGTAGTAGCTATCCTTAGGCAGACCAGCGAGGTCGATGATGCCGAAATAACTGCTGCGGGCTGGATAAGCGTATGGAGTTGGCTCACCGATATAATCGAAGCCTGTCCAGATGAACTGTCCGCCCACGAAATCGTTGTGCTTCACCACGTCCCAAGTCTCCTCGTGGGTACTACTCCAAGAGGCATGCATGTTGTCGTAAGAAGAGCACATG
>DBLF01000119.1 GCA_002297965.1 Candidatus Segatella papionis | reverse complement strand
TTGCCGTCTTCTTCCTTGTGGTAGTCCTCTATATGGCAGGTGCGGACCAACTGGTCTGCATCGGCTTGGGTCTCACGCTCGGATCATTGCTTGTATGGGGAACATTCCACCTGAACAACAAGTACGGAGAGCATGGACTGATGAAGCTCCTTGCCTCCAAGAGCCATCCACGCTATATCCTCAACCGAAGGAAAACAAACCGAATGTTCAAACATAAAAAGGGTTCGCCCTGGTTCGCTGTTCTAATGGGAAGCGTGGCGGATTCTGTTGGTGCAAAGATACGCTATTTTCTTGAAACTTCTAAATGTTTTTGCAGATTTTTACTGAAATACCAAAGAAAAGAGCTCTTTTCTTTGGCGATTCCAATTCTTTTCGTTACTTTTGTAGCGTCATTCTCTTGGATGGCTGGCAGAGAGATGCTGGCTGCTAAGTCCGGGGATTGGCAATATCTTTTTAGAATTAGACGTTTTATACAATTTATGAATATATTAAAAGAAAGGAAGAATATGGCATTGAAGATTAAAACTCGTGAGGAAGCGATAGCTGTGTTGCGAGATATGGTTAATAGAAAGAGAGAAAGAGAGGCGCAAGCTCAGTTGGACTTTGCTAAGGCACGAGAGGAGGCTGCAAATTGTTATGCATGCCTTTAACTTAACTCGTCTCAATTTTCATTCACCCTATAAGGTGTGGATAGAGAATGACTCTTATAAGTTCTTGACAGATTATGGCGTGCAGTATCGAATCGAGTTCGTAGAGAACGATAATATTTGGGAAGACGAAAAAGCGTATGAGTTTGGAATCCTTAATGAGAATAAGAAGAATTCTCCAAATGATAGCAAGGTAAAAGAGACAATACAATGTATCATAGAGGAATTCTTTCTCACGAATCCTGATATACTCTTGTATCAATGTGAAACGGGGGATAATCGACAAGCGATGCGAGCTCGTCTTTTTACAAGATGGTTTAATGACTTTGACCATCGTGATTGTTTCTGTGTAAAGATTTCAGTTATTAGGGATGAAGAGATAGATAATTATATAGCAATTATAGTTCAGAAAAGTAATCCAAAGTTAAGCAATATTCTTCATGACTTCGATGAGTTTGTCGGATTCTTTGGAAATAAACCTGAGTAAAATGAGCAAGAGCCTTTCTGTTTACCCAGCAGAAAGGCTTTTTTGTGCCCGATGGCGAAGAAAGTCTTTTGAATATTTGGCGATTCCAATTCTTTTCGTTACTTTTGTAGCGTCATTCTCTTGGATGGCTGGCAGAGAGATGCTGGCTGCTAAGTCCGGGGATTGGCAATATCTTTTTAGAATTAGACGTTTACTACGTTTTGCTTCTGAACTATCGAAAATTAGGAACTTTCAGATTACACATTCAGAGGGAAGATAGCAGTGGACGCCTACTATAACGTGTATATATACACGGCACAAGTGCGCCCTTTCGTATTGGAAGGGTGTACCTTGTGCTACATACATATATGCAATGTTGGCGTAGGTGATGTCCTCTTGCTTCTTACTTGTGTTCTTTTGTGTATGGCAGTTCCTAAGCCTTCGATAGTAAGAACATAAAAAAGGAGTAATGACACCCCTGCGCCAATTCTTTTAGGATAGACTTGCATCTGCTTTAGGGGAAGTGAAAGCTAACTTGTCGGTGCAAAGACTTATAACAATCAAGTGAAACATAATTTATCTGCTTTGGGGGTGAGCACAGTCGGAACGCTGTCTATGAATAAATATGAACTCGCAAAGAAGATAAATGAACAGGAGGGTCTTACGAACGAAGAGAAGTCAGAGTTGTTGAAGCTTCTTCGTTCGCAAAAGAAGTATGGTTTGGTATGGGAGGATAAGCCTGAGGATGCAGAACTCAGAATGGTCAACGAGCAGCCCGTACTCGTTGAGGTTCCCGAGCGTGCCATTGTCAGCGATGATGCTGAGGCTCCCAACCATATTCTTATCGAGGGGGATAACCTCGAAGCCCTTACTGCCATTTGCTATACCCATTCGGGGAAGATTGATGTCATTTATATCGATCCTCCTTATAATACGGGTAACAAGGATTTTGTCTATAACGACTCTTTTGTGGATAAAGAGGATGGCTATCGTCATTCCAAATGGTTGTCGTTTATGAATAAACGATTGAAAATAGCAAATTGTTTGCTTTCTGGGAATGGAGTGATATTTATCTCTATAGATGATAATGAACAGTCTCAATTGAAGTTGTTGTGTGATGGTATATTTGGGGCGAGTAAGTTTGTCGGCATGATAACTAGAGCTACGGGTACAACAACAGGGCAAGATACAGGTAGTTTAGGAAAAGCAAGTGATTATGTTTTGATTTATTCAAAGTCTGATGGTTTTCAAATTGGTGGTATACCATTGTCGGATAAAGATTTGTCACGTTATTCACTAAAAGATAAAAAAGGTAATTTTTCAATATTACAATTGAGAAGAACTGGTGGTGAAGATAGAAGGGAAGATAGACCTACAATGTTTTTTCCAATCAAGGCTCCTGATGGAACGGATGTATTGCCATATGGTCCTACTGGATATGAAAGTAGATGGCGTGTGGGACCACAAAAGGTAGAGCAAATGCAAAAGCAAGATATGTTATATTTCAAAAAGGATAAAGAAGGAAAATGGAAAGTTTATTATAAATTTTATAGTGAGGGCAAAACTAAAAGACCATCGAATTTGTGGACAGATATAGATGGAAATAAAAAAGCACAAATAGAACTAAAAAGTATATTGCCAGAAGCTAAATTTGAAACTCCAAAACCTTTGGAGTTACTTAATAAGATACTTCAGATATCAACAAATAGAAGTTCTCTTATCCTCGACTTCTTCGCAGGCTCAGGCACAACCCTTCATGCTACGATGCAACTGAATGCCGAAGATGGCGGCCATCGCCAATGTATCTTAGTGACCAACAACGAGAATGGAATCTGTGAGAATGTAACTTACGAGCGCAATCGTCGAGTCATCCAAGGTTATGTCACTCCAAAGGGAGAAGAGGTCGCAGGTTTGACTCACAATAGTCTCCGTTATTATAAGACCCAACTTTTGTCTCGAAAGCAAAGTCTCAAGAACAAGCGTGCTTTAATGGCTGCATCGACAGATTTGCTTTGCATCAAGAATGATGTCTATAAGGAGCAAACCCTTTTTTGTGGCAGAAAGTTGAAGACTTCTTGCGCTCGATATTTCGATGATGGAAAGACCAAGATGTTAGTCATTTATAACGAGCTAACGGTAGATGCCTTTGCTGAGGCTATCTATCATGCGGACGTTGATGGGAAGATTCTCATCTATGTCTTTTCGGCAACTCGCTATGCCTACGATGACAATTTCGAGGAGGTCCTCGATAAGGTGGAACTCTGTGCTCTGCCAGCAGCAATCTATGATGCCTATAAGAATATCTTGCCAAAGCAAAAAGTTGAGTTTGAAGAGCCTTTGGTTGATGAGGCTGAAGGAACAGAGCAAGGCGAGGTAACAGAGAAAACTGAGAATGCAGCGGAAGTGGAGAACTCAGAGAATGCTGAGGAATCAAAGAAGGCTGAGAATGAAGGTTTGTTGTCTTTTAATTTTGAGGAAGAAGGAGGTGAACTATGATACAAGAGAAGCAATATCAGGTAGAGGCAGTTGAGGCTTTGGTCAAGAAGACCATCAAGCTGCTGGATGCACAAGGAGACAGAAAAAAGTTAGTGTTTAAGGCACCGACAGGTTCAGGCAAGACTGTGATGTCGAGTAAGATGCTCGATGACTTGACATCGCAGCTTGCGGAAGATGGTAAGCAGGTGGCTATTATTTGGATAGCTCCAAACAAGCTCCATCAGCAAAGCTATATGAGCATGAAGAATTACTTCTCTGAGACTCATGTGTTGACTCCAGTGATGTATGATGAATTGGACCATTCCATAGAGGGTTACATCAAGCCAGGCGAAGTGTTCTTTGTCAATTGGGAGAGCATCAACAAGGAACGGAATCTCTTGGTGCGTGACACAGAAAACTCCTCGTCCATCTATGACATTGTACAACGTACCAAGGAAGAGCATCATCTGCCTCTCATCGTTGTGATAGATGAGGAACATATGTTTGCTACCAAGACCGCTAAGCAATCAGAGAAGGTTTTGCAAAATCTTAATCCTAAGGTTGAGATTCGTATATCTGCCACTCCGAAACCTGCTACAATAGCGGCCGCAAATGATTTTTATATCGTGCCTCGTGAGGATGTAATCAAGGAGGAAATGATTAAGGATGGAATCACTATCAATGCAGGTGTGAAAGAAGATGTGGAGATGGTGGGCGAGAATGCTTATTTGCTCGATTTGGCTATCGCCAAGCGTAAGGAAATCAAGAAAGCCTACGAGAAAGAGGGCGTGAGAATCAATCCTTTGTTGCTCATTCAGTTGCCTAATGACAATTCCGAGACCTTGAATGAAGGAGAGCGTGCCATCGTGGATATGGTAAAGACAAGGCTTGATACGGAATATGATATCAATGTAGAAAATGGCAAACTTGCGATATGGCTAAGCACGGATAAGCAAAACCTCGATGGATTGGCTAACAACTACAATTTGACGGAAGCACTGCTTTTCAAGCAAGCTATCGCCTTAGGTTGGGATTGTCCTCGTGCCGCAGTCCTTCTGATTTTCCGTGACATCAAGAGCACGGAGTTTGGTACGCAGACTGTAGGTAGAATCATGCGTATGCCTGAGCAGCATTATTATACGGATAGTATTTTGAATCATGGTTGGGTTTATACCAACTTGAGCCGTGACCGTATCGAAATTGTGGCAGAGGATATGAGCTACATTACCAAGGCTTTACTATCTTATCGCCGTGAGCATCTTAATAATGTCGCTTTGACATCCACATATAGTCAATATCTGAGTGCCGACCGAAACCGCTTGGGACCAGACTTCAAGTCTGTTTTGTTGGAGACTTTTAATAACGCATGGTTCAAACAGCCTATCCAACTTGACATCTTCGACCCATTTGATGATGAAAGTACTGATGGTAACGGGCAAGAGCACTTTATGATAGATGTGGATAGAAACAGAAAGCAAGCTGAGCGAATAGATAATGTAAGTTTCGACCGTCATGCTATCAAAGTGGAGATGTTTCATGATGTAGAGATTACAGGTGAGGCTGGTGTTACTGAAGTAGATGAGAATAAACGCATTTCTTTGAGCCGAAATTTATCGGAGCAGAATGCTGTTCTAGATAAGTTTTATAAAGGATTGTTGGGTGGTTATGAGAAAGGTGCCGTCAAAACTTTGCATGCCTATATGGATGAGTTGATGGAGGAGTACTTGGGTGTGTTGGAAACAGAAACGCCAAGTGTCATCCTTTATCATCGTAACATCAAAAAGTTTGGGGCAATCATCAGCCGTGCTATCGCAAAATATACCAAAATCATCGAAGTACGAAAGAAAAAACGCAAAGAGCGTTCGTTCAAAGAATATACATGGAATGTACCTGAAGTGAGAGAGTATAATGAAACTACTTATACAGAGAATGATTCAAGGAAAAATCATGCCATGCTGCCCTATATGCAGTTGAATGCAGACTCTTTTCAAGAGCGTGAGTTTGAAGCCTTTTTGGAGGAGTATAATGATTGTATTGATTGGTGGTATAAAAATGGTGATGAAGGAAGGCAGCACTACGCTGTGCCTTACACCAAGAAGACAGGCGAGAAATCTCTCTTTTATGTCGATTATGTCATTAGGATGAAGAACGGACAAGTTTTTCTCTTTGATACGAAAGGGGTAGGGAGTGATGAGAACGGTGTAGAAAAGCATAATGCTCTTATTGAATATATGGCGAATGGTGAAAATAAAGATATGCATCTCAAAGGTGGCATCATTATTCATCAGCAATCGGATGATAACTGGTATTATTCTTCGTTGCCGATAGAGAATACTACGGACTTGACTGGATGGGATGCCTTTTTCCCTGATAAATATAAATAATGGGCATCAATCATTATATATAAATTAAGGTGTAACTCCCTAAAAGTAATCATAGAACTATGGCAAAAGGACTGGACGGAAAGTTCTTGCACTACGGCATCCGAAAAGAAGACCTCGACTTGATTCGGACGCTCTGCGAGACACATGAGATAGACTTCGACTGGATGAGCGAGGAAATACTTCGCAAATATCATGCAGCCAAGGTCGATAAGATAGAAATGAACGACGAGGATACGGAACGAATCATCGGCGAGGCTATCGCTATGATTAAGTGAAGAATAGGTTATGATAATACGAAGAATCAGAATCAAAAACTATAAGACTTATCTGAGCCTCGACTTGGATTTGTCGGTGAAGCCAGAACAGCCCATCATCTTGATAGGTGGTATGAACGGCGGTGGTAAGACCACGCTGTTCGAGGCTATCTGTGGCGCTCTCTATGGACTGAAGATACAGAACAAGGCGCATTTTCAGGAACTGCTGAACAATGGCGCCTTGGGCAAGGTGGAACCTACCATCGTGCTCGAACTCTCTTTCGAGGGTATGGTGCTGGGACGCAAGCAGCAGTATCTGCTTCGCCGTACCTACAAGCTCAACCCTGCCAATAAGCCTGTGGAGAACGTGCTGCTGAATATGGATGGTGCGATGTTCTCGTATGGCACAGCCACGCCTCCTCGGGAACGTGCCGACAACGAGCAACAGGTGAACAAAATCATCAAGGCGAACTTGCCGCAGGAGCTGTCGAAGTATTTCCTCTTCGATGCCATGCAGTCGAGCGAACTCTTGAAGGAGAATGTCTTTGCCCAGATCATCAAGGACAATATCCAGAATGTGATGGGATTCAACAAGTATCTCCGTCTCAAGAATGCCGCCGAACATCTACAACAGGAGTGGGCGGCACGAAGACTGGAGGCGCAGAAGGAGGCTGAGGAATACAATGGATTATGCGAGCAACGCAACCTGTTGGTGGCGCAGCAAGAGGAGAATACCAAACTGCAAGACGATAAGTATAAGTACTTGGTTTCCATCCAGGCGGAATATGATGCAGCCAAGGAAGGGGTGAAGGATTCTGCCGAGACGGAGCGAAAGATACACGACTTGGAGGAGAGTGTGAGGGAGACCCAGGAGCGTTCGAAAAGATACAATGCCCAACTGAAACAGGTGGTGGAGACCTTGGAGCTGAATGTGTTCTTCCCGAAACTCGCCCAAGGCATCACAAACGAGGTGAACGACATCATCCGACAGAAGGAAGCCTTGAAACAGGAACGTGAGGGTGTGCTCTCCGTGGAGCAAATGCGAGAGGTGACAACCAAGATTCTGGGATACTTGAAAGCAAAATGCCTTTGTCCTGACTCGGTGGAGGACGAGGATGTGGTGGCTTATCTGAAGAGTCAGCAGGAAGCCTTGCAACGCAAGGATGACTATGCTTTCTTGGACGAAAGCGAGTTCGAGGCACTGAGGAATCTCATTGGAGCCAATGCCGTCAACGAGTTTATCGCCCTCAACGACAGCCGTTACGACTTGGAGAAACGATTAGAGAACTATGACAATCAGCTGAGCCAAATCTCCTTGCTCCGCCGTAGTATGGTGAGCGGCAATACCGAAATCATCAAGGCATACGAGGAAGCGAGCCGAGAACTGGAAAACTTGAAGAAGGAGAAGGACGAAAGGCAGATGAACATCGAAAAACTGGAGCGAAAGATACACCAGTTTGATGTGCAGATACAGCAGGAGCCAGACGTGAAGTATGACATGCTGGTCAAGTTGAAACCTTTCTTTGAGGATGTAGCCGACACCTTGCTGAAGCGCAAGAAGGAGAAAATAGAGGAGGATATGAAGGAGCAACTCAACAAGCTCTTGATTTCCTACAAGGGGTGTATCGCCAAGGTGGTGCTCTCTGACTCGATGGAGAATTTTACGATTCGTCTCTATCACAAAGCTGGAAACGAAATCTCGCTCAATCAACTGAATGCGGCTTCCAAGCAAATCTTCATCCAAGTATTGCTGAAGGTGCTTCGCAACTTGGGCGACTACAATCCACCTGTGATGATAGACACGGTAATGGGCGTACTCGACGAGGAAAGTCGCGACGTGCTGATGGAGGAATACTTCCCTGGGCTTGCTGAGCAAACCATCTTGCTCTGCACCACTTCCGAAATCCGAAAGGACAAGGACTATGTGAAGTTGGAGCCGTTCCTCTCTCGCTCTTATACATTGGTGAGAGATGTGGAGAGCCAGAGCACGCATGTGGAGGATGGATACTTTGGAGTAATGTGTAATGAATAATGTTTAATGTTTACTGAATAGGATATTTATGGAAGTAGCATTAGAAAATATACGACAGGCGGAGGGGATGGTGGAAGCCATTTTGCCGCTGAAGGAGATATTGGAGAAACGCCTCAACTTGTCTCGACAGGTGGAGGGCGAGAAGGACTGTGTGCTGACCTTGAACAAGGTGATGCGCATCTGCTTGATAGCCAGTTTGAGCTTGAACGAGAAAAGAAGTGTGGAGGGCTTGGAGGAAATTGTGCTTTCGAAGACTTCCCAACGTATTATGCCGAGTTTCTTTACGAAGGACAACAAGAAGTCGCTCTTCTCGGCTTTGTTGAAGTTGAGATACAAGGACTGTGAGGTGGATTGGCAGAATGCGAGCATCGTGGGTCGTATCGTGGCGAAGGAAATCTATCGGGGAATCGCTTATCTTTCGGAAGACGAGAACCTGAGTGCTTTCCTCTTCACGGCGAGCGACAGACGGCATGGTGGCAGCGGAATCCCAGCCTTGGAACTCTTGATAGGTGAGTATGCCGAGGATATGGAGGCGAAACTCAACATCAATGGGCGTTCGGTATCGAATGCACAGATATTGGTGGCAGGAACTACGGGTTCGGGCAAGACCAATCTCTTGGCGGTGCTGATACAGCAGTTTCGCAATCTCTCCACCGAGACTCCTTATCCAGTCTGCTTCCTCTTGTTCGATTACAAGGGCGAATTCTCCGATCCAGCAAATGCCAACTGGCTCGTTCACTTCGATGTGGATAGAAGTTGCATCCTCGACCCAGTGAAGGAACCGCTGCCTTTCTCTCCATTCAAGGATTTTTCGGGCAAGACAATCACAGAAATCAATCTCTATTCCACGGAGATGGCTGGTGCGCTCTGTGCGATAGAGCGAACCAGCATCAGTGCCAATATGAGCAATCGACTGAGCGAAGCCATCGTGGATGCTTACAAGCAGACTGACGGAAAGCCTATCACCTTCGAGTTGATGTTGAGGAAATATCAGTCGAAGATGCAGAATCCAGACAAGGACGATAGCATCACTTCCGTCTTGAAGCAGTTGATTCGCAATCATCTCTTTGCATCGGAAGACAAGGTGAACTTGGTGGAGGAGTGTTTCATCATTAAGATGAATGCTTTCCCGAAGGATGGTCCGATAGCCAAGGCTATTGTATATTTCATTATCTCGAAACTCAACAGTATCTACGAGCAGTTGCCTAAGCAGGCGGTGAACGAGGATTATGTGCAGATTCGCCATTTCACCATCATTGATGAGGCTCACTATATGCTCGACTTTGACAATCAGCCACTTCGCAACCTGATAGCGGTGGGGCGCAACAAGGGACTGAGCATCATTCTCGCCACGCAAAACATGGATAGCTTCAAGAGTAAGTTCTTCGACTTCTATGCCAACGCCCAGTATCCGCTCATTATGAAGCAGCAGACGATAGCCGATGGCATCATCAAGGATCTCTTCGGTGTTTCGGGCAAGGACTTCCAAGAGATTAAGTCTGCGATAGCGGGCTTGCAGAAAGGTGAGTTGATTATCAAGGACAACACGATAGCTGCCCTTGGCTTGGGTAGCAAGACCTATAAAAAGATAAAGGTGACGCATCTCATCTGATGCGACATCTTTATGCTCTTGCTGCTTATTTAAGACAAAAAATATGTATAACGTTTTTGCCTTTGCATAGTGACATTCTTGCATGCCCCTTCGAATCCTATAGATGATTTCAGCCGTATAGGTCTAAAAATTACTCTTGTCGGTTTCCTCTGAGTCTCTCTTTCAGCTTGGTGTTCCGCTGTTCCACGGTGAGGTTTCTCACGGCATATCCCAATGCCTTGACCTGCCCGATGAGCACGCAAATCTTCTTGGCTCTTGTGATGGCTGTGTAGATGAGGTTGCGCTGCAACAGGGTGAAGAAGCTGTAGAACACAGGGATGACCACGATGGGATATTCCGACCCCTGGCTCTTATGGATGGTGGTGGCGTAGGCAAGCACCAGCTCGTCCAGTTCGCTCTTCTCGTAGGTTACTTCTTTTTCTCCAAAGGAAACCAAGAGCTCGCCTTCCTCTGTGTCTACATCCATGATGCAACCGATGTCGCCATTATACACATCCTTGTCGTAGTTGTTGCGTATCTGCATCACTCGGTCGCCTGTGCGGTAAGTGGTTCCACCATACATCAAGCCCATGCCCATTGGGTTCAACGCCCTTTGCAGCTCGATGTTCAGGTTGTCGCTTCCACAATAGCTGCGACGCATCGGGGTGAGCACCTGCACATCGCTCACGGGTCTGCCGTAAGCCTTCGGCAAGCGGTTCTTCACCAGGTTAACGATCTGTGGCACCGCATCCTTGGGCTCCTCGCATCGGATGAAGAAGAAATCGGTCTCCTTGCCGTTCGAGATGTCGGGGAAACAACCACGGTTGATGGCGTGGGCATTCATCACGATGCGGGAACTCTGTGCCTGTCGGAAGATGCGGGTGAGGCGAGTCACGGGGATGACACCGCTCTCGATGATGTCGCGCAGCACGTTGCCAGCTCCCACGGACGGCAACTGGTCGATGTCGCCCACCAAGACCAGTCGCATGGTCGAGGGAATCGCCTTCAGCAGGTTATACATTAATATAATGTCTATCATGGAGCACTCATCGACGATGAGCGCATCGCCCTCCAGAGGGTTCTCCTCATTGTGCTTGAAACCATCGGCTGGGTTGAACTCCAACAGACGGTGGATGGTCTTCGCCTCCATGCCCGTTGCCTCCGACATGCGTTTGGCTGCTCTTCCGGTAGGGGCGGCTAGGAGAATGCTAAGTCCCGCAGTCTTCCATGCGGCGATGATGCCTTGTGTGGTGGTCGTCTTACCTGTGCCTGGTCCACCCGTCAAGACCATCACCTTGCTCTCTGCCGCCATGGTGATGGCAGCCCTTTGCACCTCGTCATATTGAATGCCCGATTGCTTCTCGATGGCAGCCATATCGACCTTGCCCTTGCCTTGGCTCTCGAAGAGATTGCCGCCCGTTTGGGAGGCGTTCAACTCCAGAAGCTTCTTGGCAACGCCAATTTCCGAGAAATAGAAGGGTGGGAGATAGATGCTTTGCTCCTCTTCCATCGAGTCTTTCGACGAAATTGCTTCCATTGAATCTTTCGACGGAATTGTTCTTTCCACCTTGAGGTCATCGGACGAAATCATCTCCTCCAAGGCTTGTTCCACTGGCGGTCGCATCTGAGGGGCAGGCTCAGCTACCATTTGTTCAAGCAGTACCCCAGGTATAGCCTTCTGTTCTGAAGTGGTGGCAGGGGCTTGGCTCAGTCCCAATCTCTCGTTGGTATCCTTGATGAGTTGTTCCCTGAGGGCGAAGACGTGTCCCTCGTTGGCTAGTTGGTTAAGCGAATAGATGATGCCACTCTTGCATCGGCGTATGTCGTTGTCGGCATATCCCATGTTCTTGGCGATGGAGTCGGCGGTCTTGAATCCGATACCCCAGATGTCATCAGCCAAGCGATAAGGATTCTCCTGCACTTTCTGTATGGATTCCTTGCCGTAGGTCTTGTAAATCTTGGTAGCGTATGCGCTGCTTACTCCATTGCCTTGCAGGAAAATCATGATGTCCTTGATGTCCTTCTGTTTTTCCCACGACTTGGCGATGAGGTCGATGCGCTTTTTGCCGATTCCATCTACTTCTCCGAGTCTCTGTATGTCCTCCTCGATTACTTGCAGTGTCTCCTCGCCAAACTTTGCCACGATTTTCTTGGCATAGACAGGTCCGATGCCCTTGATGAGGCCGCTGCCCAGGTATTTTTCGATGCCTACGATGGAGGAAGGCATCTCCTCGGTCCACGACTCCGCCTTGATTTGTTTGCCAAACTTGGGGTCCACACGCCATTCGCCCTCCACCATCAGGGTGGCACCCACCTTGATGTCGCAGAAGTTGCCCACAAGGGTCACTAGATCCTTGTAACCCTTGACGCTCACTCTGAGAACAGACCATCCGTTCTCCTCGTTCTGATAGGTAATGCGCTCGACGACGCAACGTATTTTCTCCATGTTTTTGGCAAGTTTAGCGATGTCATTGATAAAGGCCGATTTAACTTCCAACCTTATTTCCACTACAAAAGTAATAAAAAAGATTCAAAAGTAAGAGTTTTCTAGATAAAAATCATTGTTTTCTCAGATTTTTGCATTATCTTTGTCGCACGAATTCATTATATATCAAGAATCTGTATGGTAAAGCATTTTATCATATAATTGGTTTTCTTTGCACCCCCAACGAAAAAGTCGCCCTGAAAGGGCAAAAGCATTGATAATGAGATGCTTTTGTCCTTTCAAGGCGATATTCGTTAGATGATGTAGTCGATATTGTTCCAGGAGAGCAGCTTGTCCATGAAATAGACGATTTGCTTGCGCCACCATGCCCAGTCGTGCGCCACGTCGTAGCCCCAGTAATCCACCCATGCCGGGATGCCTTTCGCCTTGAGGAGGGCATCCATCTTGCGGGTGCTGTCGAGAAGCTCCTCCTCCCAGTTGCCTTGACCCACGCAGAGGATGATGTCCTTATGGCGGTAGAGGTCGAGGTAAGGATGGTCGGCTGGCATGTTGCTCAGATAGTCGTATGGCGAGTTGTCATAGACCAGCGGGTCGTGGTAGTTCGGGAAGAAGTAGCTGGCATAATAGATGCCACTCAACGACAACAAGGTGTCGAAAAGGTCGGGACGACGGAAGAAGGTGTTGGCGGCGTGGAATCCGCCCATGCTGCAACCTGTCACAATCAATGTCTCTCCAGGAGTGGTCTCCGAAGGTATCAACTCATCTACGATGTAGTGGAACCAACGCTCGTGGAGGGCGATGCGCTGATGCTCGTCGCCACCCATCGCCGACCAAGTCTCACGGTCGATGCTATCCACACAGATGAGGTGGATTCTGCCCGCGTCGATATACTGGGAGAGCGATGCCACCATGTCGAAGTCCTGGTAGTCGTAGAATCTGCCATCCTGTGATGGGAATACCAGTACGCCCTTGCCCTTGCTGCCATATACCTTGTATTCCATATCGCGCCCCAAGGCTGGGCTATATTTCTTTTCGTATCTTGTTTCCATCCTTTTTTTCAATGTTAAATGTTAAGTGTTAGATGTTAAGGGATTCTTCACTTCTTCGTTCTTCACTTTTTATCGTGGACGAAGTTGACGAACTCTTCCACTTGCTCGTAGGTGTCGAGCCTTACGGTGTACATCTGCTGCCCCATGGCATCCTTGAATAGCTCGGGCATGCGTTCGCACATTACCATCTGCTGTCCGTACTTCTCCAGAATTTCCTCGTGGGTATGCACATACTGGTAGATGTCTCTGCGGCTGGCGAAGGCACAATAGTACTGTTCGCCGATAAGGGTGTGACTCTCGCCATACGCCACCATGTCCGCCCAAATCTTATAGACATCTGTGGAGTGGGCGAAGTTGATCATGTCCGGGGTATAGCCTCCTGCTGGTCGCATATTTACCTCCAGTGCCACGAAGTCGCCTTTCTTGCCCAGTCCCTCGCGGTCTCGGTCCAGTCGGAAGAATTCCAGGTGGACGAAGCGGTTGCTCACACCGAAGGTCTTCACCGTGCGGCGACCCAATTCTCGGAGACTATCGGGCATGGTCTTATCGACATAGTAAGAGAGGTCGAGTTTCTTGTTGACGATGTCCATGATGGATGGCGGCCAGACGGTCATCGACTCGAAGAGCGGATGGGAGTCACGGCTGATGATGGCATCGTAAGAACAGATTTCGCCCGTGATGAATTCCTCTATCACGTAGTTGGCGTAGGCTGGTCTCTCCGATTGGGAGACGGCATCGTATTCAGAATATGATTTCTCTGCGAAGAAACCTCTCAGTTCATTCTCGTCGTGTATCTTGTGAGTATCGCTGGCACCCACGCCCACGTTAGGTTTGGCGATGAGCGGATACCCCGTCTTCTGTGCGAAGGCGATGGCTGCATCGAGTCCCTCGTCGGCCTTCTGCTGGCGAGCTGTAGGGATGCCTCCCTTGGCATAATAGTCGTTCATCTGCGATTTCTCCTTGATGCGCTCCACGTGCTCGGCATCAATGCCTGTGGTGATATGGAAGTCGGTGCGGAGCCGTGCGTCCTGCTGGAGCCAGTACTCATTGTTAGACTCCACCCAGTCGATGCGACCGTATTTGAAGGTGAGGAAGGCGAAGGCACGATACACCTGGTCGTAGTCTTCCAGGGAGTCAACCTTATAATATTCAGTGAGTGCCTCCTTGAGCTGCGGAGTCAGTTCGTCGTAGGGGGCATCGGCGATGCCCAGCACGGTGATGCCGTTCTGCTTCAAGCGTTTGCAAAATTCCCAATAAGTGTGTGGGAAGTTGGGAGAAATAAATACAAAATTCATACTCTTCTTTTCCTTTCTTATCTTTGTTGTTTCTGTACTCTGTTTCAGTTTCTTTCTGTACTCTGTTTTGTTGTTTCTGTACTCTGTTTCAGATTCTTTCTGTACTCTGTCTCGTCGTTTCTGTACTCTCTATCTAATCTAGATGCAAAGGTACTGTTTTTTCTTGGTTGATGGGTTCGCCCCGTTGTGGTATTTCTTTTACCATACTTATGGTATTCTTCGTTTGAAGGAACGGAAAATACCCCGTGATAGTGTGAAAACGATATAGAAAAAGGTGATGCTCCTTGTATAGGATACACCACCTTTAAGATAGAAAATATAGATGATATTCTTATTCCACCAGACGGATGCTCATCGGACTCACGGTGATGAGGCGTTTCTTGTAGAGGTCGCCCACGGCACGCTTATATACCTTCTTGCTCACGTGGAATCGCTCGTAGATGTCGTCCGCCTCGCTCTTGTCGCCGAGGTCGCATTCGCCATCGTTGTCCAGGAGATACTGGTAGAGGGTTTCGGCGAAGTCGGCGGTCTGCTGGATGCCCGTCTTCTGTAGGGTGACATCTATCTTGCCGTCAGGACGCACTCTGCCGATGTAGCCCTTCATCTTGTCGCCCGTATGGATGTACTGGAAGATTTGGTCTTGGTAGAGGAGACCCGGGTATTTGTTGTCGATGATGACCTTGAAGCCGAGGTCGGTCTTCTGCCAGATGAGCAAATCTACCTCGTCACCATGGCGGTAGTGAGGGTGCTCCTCGCTCATGTATCGCTCCACCTTGGCTGAGGCTACGATGCGGTAGCTCTCCTCGTCGATGTGGATATGCACGATGTAGGAATTGCCGATGGCCATGCGCTTCTTCTGCTCACGGAATGGACAGAAGATGTCTTTCATCAAGCCCCAGCCCAGGAAGGCACCGTATTCGTTGACCCATTTCACTTCGAGGTAGGCGAAGTCGCCCACTTTGGCGAGCGGGGTCTCCGTGGTGGCGATGAGACGCTCGTCCTGGTCGAGATAGATGAAGACATCCAGCTCGTCGCCAATGCCTACTCCCTCGGGTACGTAGCGGGAAGGGAGGAGAATCTCCCCTTCGTCACCTCCGTCGAGATACAATCCGAAATCTACTTTCTTTACTATGCGAAGGCGATTGTAATCGCCGAGTTTTATCTTTTTAGCCATGTTTCGTTTCTTGATTAAATGATTTCTTCTAGAGCAGTTTCTTCTGGAGCCGATTCTGTATTTGCAGCCGTTTCTTCTGGAGCAGTTTCAGCCTTTTCCGTAGCATTCGCCTCCACTGTTTTCTCTATCATTCCGTCCTTGAGGTGGATGGTGCGGTCGGTGATGGCTGCCAAGCCCTCATCGTGGGTGACGATGACGAAGGTCTGGCCGAACTTGTCTCTCAGGTCGAAGAAGAGCTGGTGAAGCTCTGCCTTGTTCTTGGTGTCGAGACTGCCCGATGGCTCGTCGGCAAGGATGACGGCAGGATTGTTGACCAAGGCTCTCGCCACAGCTACACGCTGTTTCTCGCCTCCTGATAGCTCGGCTGGCTTGTGACCTGCTCTGTCGCTCAATCCCATGAATGCCAAGAGTTCCTCGGCACGCTCCTTGGCTTCCTTTCTGCTCTTGCCGGCGATGAAGGCAGGAATCATGATGTTCTCCAATGCCGTGAACTCGGGCAGGAGCTGGTGAAACTGGAACACGAAGCCCAGGTGCTGGTTGCGGAAGTCGCTCAACTTCTTGGTGCTGAGGCTGCGCACATCCACGCCATCTACCACGATGCTGCCACTGTCTGGCTTGTCGAGGGTACCGATAATCTGGAGCAGGGTGGTCTTGCCGGCGCCACTAGGTCCGACGATGCTCACCACCTCGCCCTTGTCGATGTGCAGGTCGATACCCTTGAGCACCTGCAGCGAGCCGAAGCTTTTGGTTATACCTTTTATATCTATCATTTTCTTATTTCATTTTTTTTCGAAGGCAAAATTAAGCAAAATATTTGGAAATGCCTAATTTTAGGACATAAAATAGAATGGGGAGGCTAAAAAAATACAAAAGAGCCTTGGATAATCAGATAAAAGAGCCTTGCACAGTCATATAAAAAGAGCCTTGTCCGATGGGGGCAAGGCTCTTTTTTTATCTAAAAATCTGCGAAATCTTCGTCATCTACGAAATCTGCGGGAGATTAATTATTCCTCTGTGGGGGCAGGATTCTGGTGTTGCTCCGTCTCTTCCTCTGTAAAGACGGGATTCTCGTGTTTCGTAATCAATCTATCTAGATAGATCTCCATGGTTTGGTTTCCCTTGAGAGGTAATTTCTTGCGCAGACGATACTTGGCGATGGTAACGCTAGAGCGTGCCACATTAAACACCGTAGATAGCTCCTGGTTGGTCTGCCCCAGGGCGATGAGCATGCAGTATAGCTCCTCCTTGCTGGTGATGTGATCAGCCTCCTTGCGCAGTTCCTTGAGGAAGTAAGGGTACGAGCGGTTGAAGTACTCCTTAAACTTGATGTCGCCCTTCTCCTTCAAGATGTCAGGCAATGAGATGCCAGCCTTCACCTTATCCACATCCTTCTGCTCGATGCTTCTGAGCTGCTTCTCCACTTGCTCCTTGTCCTTCGACATGGCGGCAAGCGATTGCTCCACTTGCTCCTTGTCCTTCGATATGGCTGCAAGCGATAGCTCCACTTGCTCCTTGTCTTTCGACATGGCTGCAAGCGATTGTTCCACCTGTGCTTTGTCTTCGGTGACTATAGCCAACTTTTGCTCTGTTTCGGTGAGCTTCTGCTGTTTCTCGGTAAGCTTCAGCTCATCCCTCATACTCTTGGCGTGCGCCTCTTTCCTCTTTTTCAGAAAATAGAAGAAGCCCCCCAGAATACAACAAGCCAAGAAGCAGATGGCGAAAATATCGAGAAGTTTTCTCTGCTCCATATCTTCCACCTTTTGCACCATGAGTCGTCGTTGTTTCTCCAGTTCTATTCTCACCAGCGATTGGGTCACAGATTTCATCATCCCGTTTTTCTCCTGTTCGGCTTTCTCGTCTCGGATGCTCTTGGCATAGAGCGCAATTTTGGCTTGGTCGCCTTTCTGGAGATAGTGATCGATGGCAAAATTATAGGCTCCATCTATAAATATAGGTGGACAGGCTTGGTTCAAGGTGACATACATGCTGTCCAGGTTCTGCTCCCCGAGAGCCGTGTCACCCTTTTTGAGATGGATTTTCGCCAGTTCGTAAAAAGCTTGCGCCTTGAGCGAGAAAGAAGCCTCGTGCGACACTTTGTCGAGCAATTTTATGCCCTGGATCTCGTCGCCTTTGCCCTGGATCTCGTCGCCCTTGCCTTTTTCTTTTGTGGTCAAAGCTTTGCCTTTTGCAATCAGAGCCTTGCCCATGAGTAAATCTACGTCCGACATACCACTGTTGTAAGGCAAATCCTTGCAGATATCCTTGGCATCTTTCAGGTAAGTTAGGGCATCCTGCGTTTTGCCCATCGCCAACAAGGTCTTCGCCTTGTTGATATAGATGTTGCTCTTCACCATCGGGTTCGGATTGCCCATCGCCTTGATCAGGTTCACGGCATCCGTGGCATATCTGTTAGCCTCGCCATACAGTTTCCATCTCATCATGAAGTCCACGAAGAGATTCTTGGTGTTTGCCATGCCCAATGTGTCGTGGTTCTGTTCCGCTATGTCGTATCCTTCTCGATACAGCGAGATAGCCTTGCTCACATCCCCGGTGTTCATATACATCTTTCCTAGGCATCCCACCAGCCATTGCACACTGGAGTTTCGTTCGCAGTGCTTCGCTTCCGCCAACGCGAGGTTGCCGTATTTCAGCACCTTGTCGTGGTAGCTTGGCACGCAATAATAGACGCCAGCCGCATAGGCATAGTGGCAGAAAAGTCTTTCGTGCGAAGGATAGGAGAGGGGCATCTGCAGTGCCTCGTCCATCAGTCGGGCGGCAGAGTCCTCTTGTTCCGTTCTCGACAAGGAGTAGGAGAGGAGTACATATACATCTCTTTTGAAGTAAGAGGTGAGCACCTTGTTGTGATGCACGTCAGGGTGTGATGTCTCCGTTCGCAGACTGTCGAAGTATGCGATGCATTTCTGTGGCTGTCCGAGGCTTTGGTAAGTGTTCAGCAGTTGAATCATGGCCTTGGGCAGGAGTTGTTTGATGCTGTCGTTCTGTGTATATTGGTCGGAAGAGCATTCATATATACAGCGTGCATACTTCTGTAGGGCATTTGTATATGCTTCTGCCTTTTGCGCCTTTACGCCATCATTGTATATTTCCTTGAGTTGCGAATATGCAGGGTCATCGTGCGACGAGCATGAGACAAGCACGCCCATCGTAGCTATTGCGATCCATTGCATATACCATTTCCCTAGTGACTGTAAATACTGTAAACCTATGTAAATTGTCATAATATGCTATACATTTGTTGTAAATCGTTTGCAAAATTAGTGATTTTTTCATAATTTACCAAAAAAGTATATGCAAATTTTGATTATTTATATACAGCGCAATATATAAAGCCTTAAACAGGCGGCAGCTAAAGACAGTCTCTTTCAAGACTCTCTTCTCGTTGCAGATGACGCTTTTGGGAATAGCCATGTCTTCATAGAGCGAAACATCGACTTGCCGCTCGTTATCAAGCGTACTGCCAGCGGTATCGAAATCCGACCAGCCGACGAAACGGACAAGGTTGGGTATTACAATCTTTCCAGGCAGCGCATACCTGCCCCAACTCATGGCAAGGCTGCTTACACAGAACGCCGAAATGGCAAAGCAATTAAGAAATATGAGCAAGAAAAAAGCCAAGAAGCAAGATGAATGCTCCTTGACTTTTTTCATGTCACGGCATGCAACTGGTTATGCCCAGCGTGGTGCCTATCGCTGTAAGGATAGAGATAAGAATCTGAATCACGGTTTTCCAATTTTCCTTTTTCATATTGTCGAAGTTTAGAATGATAGAATGTTTTTTAAATGATTAGAATGTTTGGGGATATCTTTCGTGCCTAAACGAACAAAGCCCTCGGATGGGGGCGATGTCTAAAGGATGGTGTCTGATGAGTCGCCAGAGCTGGAGCCTGAGCCGCCTGTGTAGGAGCCGCCACCGTCTGGTGTGCTGCCTCCACCACCGCTAGTTCCGCCACCAGCGTCGGAGCCGAAATCTATGCGAAATGACGGAACCTCGTCATATATTAAATATCACAGATTATTCATTTTAAATGATGTTGAGATTATGGAAATAGTAGTAAAACGTATAGCCAAGAAGAATACCTATACCATCGGTCGCCTGGCTGAGCGTTACTTCTGCGACACCCTGGAGCCTACGTGGCGCAACCTGCTGGGTGTGGAACTTTCACCCCAGGAGGTGAACGTGCGTCTGGGCAGAGTGTCGGGCAAGAAGGCCCAGAAGATGAAGGGTGTCACCGCCATCCCCGAGGGCACCTATCCGCTGCTCATCATCCATTCGCCCAGCTTCAAGCTGTGGCTGCCATATGTGCAGGGCGTGCCTGGCTTCGAGGGCATCCGCATCCATGCGGGCAACTACCCCGATGACACGCAGGGCTGCATCCTGGTGGGCGAAAACCGCGTGCCGGGTATGGGGGTGGACTCCCGCATCTGGCTTCACCGCCTGGTGAACGCCATCAGCGAGGCGAGGGAGCGAGACGAAGGGGTGTGGATTACCATCCTGTAATCATCCTTCTGTTTCAGTTGGAACAGTGCCATTTCCAGGGTCGTACTTTCGCCGTTGCTTTTCACCTCGATGGTAACAAACTTCTGGTTCTTCTTGAGTATGAAATCCACTTCGTCGTTTCCTTCTCGCCAATAATATACCTCCAGGCGAAGAACGAAAGCCTCGCTTAGAATGTAGGCACCTATCGCCGACTCGAAAAACTGCCCCCACTGCTTGCTGTCGGATGTCGCTTCCAGAAAAGACAGCCCGCTCTGCACACTCAGCAGCGTCGTCTATAAAAAAATCCCGATAAGAGTTTAGCGTCTTGCACTCTTATCGGGATTTAATTGTTCTAAATACTAACCTTTCGGTTTCAATATTGCCTTATTTGCCACTCATCACATTGTCTGATTTTGGTTGTGAATACCAGTTCCAATAGTCGGAATTAGTGACATTTTGGCCCCATTGTCCAATCAATGGATAAGCAGTGAAGATATTGGTGTACTCCTTAGGCCACTGCCAGTCGCCAGCCACACATACGGCAGTTGGCACATCATTGTTGGAGCCAATATAAGTACCAGGTGAGGCTGTATAGGTTTTATCTGCTATATACACTTTGGTGTTGAATAAACTTCCGTTCTCACTCATAGTATAGTCGGCTTGCCAATCCACTTCACCCAGGTCTACGCTAGGGAGCATCGTACTGGAAGTGTCGGTGTTCACCATTTCATACCTCCCCTTGCTATTCTCATTCTCACCAAAGGCTTCGTGTACCTCGCAGAGCTTCTTGCTGCCGAAATACAACTCGGTCTTATACACACCACCGGCTGCCAACAATTCGACTTTTGCCTTGTGGGTGACAGGATTAGGAGTTACCTTGATAACGACGTCGTTGAAGTCGAAGTCGGCATCCAAACCTTGATTCTCGTAGCCGATGGTCCAAGACTGAAGTTCCTCTGAGGCGTTATATACGTGAGGGCCAGGCTTACCATCGGCATCGAGGAAGCCCAAAGTCACGTCGTTACAGTCGGCGTCGCCTGCGGTGGAGCCATCATCAAATCCGATGAACGAGAAGTTGTCGTACTTCTTGTAGGAACTGCGGAAATAGATGCTTCCATTCATTGCCTGGTTTAATTCAGTATTGGAGAAATTTACCTCGCTCGTCACCTTGGATACATCCACACCTTTATTCTGCAGAATGGTCTTGTGTGCATCGGTCAAGCTTTCGTCTGCGATGCGAAGATAGAAACCAAATTTTTTACCCTTTGGGATGGAAATCTGATAGGAGAGACCACGCATACCAGAAACACGTGAGCCATAGTTGTTGTGTACCAAGAAGGAGTTGAACACGCCGTCGCCCAAGCGCTGGGTGTTGGCAGGGGCTGACACCTTTTTACCATTCTCATCTACGAGCACTCCCTCGCCATCCGTGTACCAGAAGTTGGCATCGTACCATGTATCCTTGCCATCCAACTGATACTGCACCTTGGCTTGATAGTTGGTAGAACCTGGTGAGGCCAGATAGTCCTTGGTAAGACACTCACCCAAATCGTGCATTTCAAGGTCGCTATAGCTACCATCCGAATGGGTGTAATAGCCAATGATGCGAGACTTGCGACAGCCCGTGTAACCATAGAGGTAAGAGAGGTTGACGATGGTATTGTCGCCATACTTGCCCTGTCCCTGGTAGCCGTCGGATGTAAACTCATAATCGATGCCATTTGGATTGTTTCTGTCGGCACGTATTCCTTCTGGCAGAGCTTGCAGTAATGCCTCCCATGCCCATCCACCAAAGTTGAAATAACCATTGGTTGCCTTGACGGTGTTGCCGTTGAGGCTCGCATCGTGAGTACCCGACGGCGTAGGGAGTGGTGTGTCTGCGGTATTGGAGATGACACGACTTCTTGCATTCTGTGTTTCCACAGGTATCACACTGGAGTTGGTACCTGTGATGAAATCCACGTCCTCCACCTGCTTGTTGTCCTTTGAGAGATAGACACGCTGGTAGAGTCGTCCATCCTTGCCATCGCTGATGACACCGATGCTATTACCGATGCCCTGCGGAATGTCGAGGCGCATCACACCATTGCCCTTCATCTCCTTCTGTCCGAGCAGCACCGGTGTCTCATCGCCTATGGAATAGACGCTGACAGTGGAGCCGCTCTTGTCGATGATGTTGAGCTGCATATCCACGGCGGTAACCCAGCTCTGCTTGGCATCACTCTGCCCACTCAAAGCTTGTTGCCACTTCTGGGAGAGCGAATCGCTGATAGCGTTGTCTTCGCTACAAGAAGCCATCCCCAGCGTTGCGGCGAGGAAAGGCAAATAAGCTAAAGCATTCTTTTTCATATTCGTCTAGTTTAAATTGTGAGTATTTCTTATTTTATATCTCAAGTTTCATAACCATCCTATAGGGATAGATATAACTAATAGTTTACGTATGTGTTCGATTTCGGATAGGAATACCAATTCCAGTATGCCATCTTGGTAATGTCCTTGCACCAACTGCTGAAGGTGTCGTAGGTTGTCATGACGTTAACGCCCTCCTTAGGCCATTTCCATTCGCCTGCGATGAGCAGAGCCTCTGGGGTTTCGCCCGCTTCCTGTGGCAGAGTGATGACGTCGCTACAGTCGGAGCAGGAGCCTCGCTTTACTTCTATGTAGAATCGCTTGGCATCATCAGCCATGTTGTACCCTTTGGGCCAGCGTACGCAGTCGATATTGACGAAGGCTGTCTGCGCCATCGAAGTCTTGGTGTTGATTTCTGTGTCGGTGCTACCACCCAGCAGTTCATGGATTTCGCCGAGGTTTTGGTCACCGTCAGGACCGTCGTAGTGCAAGTACATACGTTGCTTGCTTCCTGCCGCCATCACCGTTACGCAGCATTTCTCATTCTCATAGTCGGGCACTACCTTGATGACGGCATCGTTGAAGTCGTAGTCGGCATCACGATACACATCCTCATAGGCGATGGTCCAAGGCATTTTGTCATCGTATTCGCCAAATGGTGCCAAGTCTGGCTCCACGATGGTAGGACGATAGATGTCCAACGGGGAACTCACCTCGAAGATTACATCGTTACAATCGAGGTCTCCACCGTCGTAAGTGTTTTCCATGCCCAGCCAGTAAGAGTTCTCGGTAGGCACGATGCAGCTTCTGTGGGAGCCATTCCTAGTCATGTTCATCGCCTCGCACGAAAAGTTCATCATCTTGTATTTGCCTCTGGATGTATAGGGCTGGATGCCCAATTTCACAAAACGGTCGTATTGCTCTGGGGCTTCCACTTCCTCCACTCTATCGTAAAATCCCACATGCTTGCCAGCTGGAGCCTTCACGACGAAAGAAACACCACGAATGGCACTGATGTTTCTGCCATAACGATGGAAGACGGAAATTGTGCTGTAGGCATCGTCTCCCTTTCGGCTGCTCAGATAAGGGTCGTTGTCATCGAAGGTATCCTTCATGTCGAAGTTGGCATCGTACCAATGATTGGTCTCCAATCCATATTGCTGCGCAGCAGCCTCGTTGATCTGGTATTGCACCTTGGCCTTGCCGTCGATGTAATCGTATATCTCCGTCTCCGAGAGATCCACGTATTGGATGTCGTCGTAAGTGCCTGGCGTATGATAATAATAACCCAGGATGTGGGGGGTAGATGACATACAGTTGCCCGCAAACCAAGTGATGCGGAAATCTCCCTTCGACTCCAACTCGTAGTCGGTGTTGAGACCGAGGTCCTTGGCATTTACATACTCTTGGTAGTAATTGGTCAATAGGTCGAGACCTTCCTTCTTTTGTTTCTCAGTCAGCTGGTTGTATTCTGCGTCACCGTTTACGCTAGAGCCATATAGCGAGGCGGCTACGTCTCTGGCATCGCCCTCTACGCCATTCGCCTGGACTTTATTTTCTCCATCCTTGGCTTTATGGGATGCTATCGTTGTGACGTTTTCAGCTTGACTCTTCCTACTCTTGGTATCATTGTCCTGCGTACTCAGGGTTACGGTCTCCTCTGTTCTTCCGTTTAGGGAGATGGAAGTGATTTTCTTCTTTCGTTTGCATACGGACACTAGATAGAGCGTATTGCCCTGTCCCTGTGGAGCCGTCATATCGACCATCGAGCTGGCGGCTATCTCCCGATAGTCAAAGAGTGTTCCCTTATCCTCGTCGGACATCAGCCAGAGCTTGACGGGGGCGTTTGTCTCCACATTTACCTTGATGGTGACTGCCGTGCGCCACCATTGCATCGGACTTACCTCGCCACCTAACGCCTTTTGGAAAGCAGCGTTGTTACGCTCAGCCTCAGTGAGAGCCTCGCCAGAGCAAGACGTAACACCAGTTGCTACGGTCACCAAGGCTACCAATATGTCACAAAAAACAATATATCTTTTCTGCATAATCATAATTACTTATTATCTGCCATCTCTTTTAGTTAATTACCACTACTTTTCCGTTTTCCATCTTCCATTGGCATTTGCCCTCCATCGCCTTGATGACATCAGCCAGATAGAGAGCCTGCTTGGAATTGCCAGCATTCGCCAAGAATCGCTTGGCATCCGAGATACGTTTCATCTCTACACAGGCACAGGCGGCATTGAGATTGGCAGTAGGATTGGAAGGATACTGCTTGGCGGCTATCATGAGGGCATCCAACCAGTCGTCGGTGCCCTTCTCATAACTTTGAGCTACCATATACATTTCTTTCAAGCTCAGTGCCTCAGGATGGGTATAGATGAGCTTACGGCTCTTGCTAACAGGATAGCTGCGCACCACATACTCCACCACATAGTCGGTATGTCGCAAGCCAGGATAAACATGCTGTAGGAGCCACTTGTAAGGTTCGCCACTCCCAACGAGCTTGAGTTGTTGTTCTTTTACGTCGGGATCGATGTCTTGGTCGATGATCTTCAGCATTTCGTCGCGATATTTAGAAACCTCAGCAGGTATCTCTGGGGTCTCCAGTATATTGGCGTTCTCATACCAGATGTCGCCCTTCACTCGGCGGCGATTGCCGTCGGCGATGAAGTTGCGTAGATTCTCCCAGTCCTCTGGAGTAAACTCAGTATGGAACAAGGAAACCGACAAGTGATAGCGCTTGCGCAAATACTCCATCAACGAGGCGGTGCGTCCTTTGGCCAATCGGGTGTTGTTAGCGTATGGACTCTCTGGTGATGCGTAACCGTGCAGCGTGATATGAGTTACCTGGATGCTCTTGTCGAAGAGTGCACTGTCGATAGTGGAACAAATGCGGCGTAGTTCCTGTGGATTGCGTCGATATTGCGGATAGATGACGGTCTCGTTGACAGGAAAGTCGAGGAAGGCACATCCAGCTACGCTTCTCTTCTTGGTACTCTCTGTGTCTGGCATACGGAACGGCAGGGCAGGGGTGGTTCTCAGACGATTGCTCATCACAATGGGTTTCTCTGGCGTGAGAACCTTCTTGTTCTTGCCGAATACATAAGATACACCCAGTTTCAGATTGGTTCGGGTGTCAAATGGGATGCCAGCCTTCACGCCATTGAATGCGTCGGTGAAAACTGTTTGGCTCAATTCCGCGCCCACTCTCCAATGTTCTGCCACACGATAGGTGGCTGTCAGACCGATGCGTGCCGCTGGCAACAGTTGGCTCTTGCGGGAGTATGCCTCGGTGTAAGACAGTGGCACCTCGTCGAAACCGAAGGTATAGGCTGCGCCTACACCCACGAAGGCTTTCAGATTGAATGGTCTTGCCAGATGCCTTACCTTCGAGGTCAAGGCATCTGTAATATCGAATGTGAGGTCGCCAAAGAGGCCTAAGTTGTTCCATCCCCAAGTGTCCTGACTCTCACATTTCTCTACATTTCGGCTCTTGTTGTGATTGTACCTCAAGGCTATGCGCCATCCCCATAAGGGTGAGAATTCCTTACCTATGCCCACGAAGAATCCCATTGAGAGCGGATAGGAGGAAAATTCAGAGAAAGGCAAATTTTCGTTTGCCGACTTGTTGACGCCACCGAAGAGTTGCACATACACAGGATCTACATTCCAAAGACTATCTGTCTTTTCGAATCCACTTGCCTGTATGCTCAGGGTGCCCCCACAAAGTGCTAATATCGTTATCAAATTCTTCATGAATATTCTTTTTTTAATGTGTTTTCCTGGGTATAGACTCTTAAGGTGGGTACCTTGTCTTTTATTTCAATACATTCAATATTCGTTCGCAAGCGTGTCCGTCGCCGTAAGGGTTTACCGCCTTGCTCATTTGCTGATAATAAGAATCATCGTCGAGCAGTCGAGACACCTCGCCCACAATCTTGTCGTAGTTGGTTCCCACCAACTTCACTGTGCCAGCCGCCAATGCCTCTGGTCGCTCGGTGGTATCTCTCATCACCAAGACGGGTTTACCCAGTCCTGGTGCCTCTTCCTGTATGCCTCCGCTGTCGGTGAGCACGATGGTAGATTTAGACATCATTCTCACGAAATCCACGTAGTCGAGCGGCGCTATAAAGCGAAGATTGTTCTGTTTTTCTTCTGTAGAGAAGCAATTCTCCCCAAATACCTCAACAATGGCTTTTCTTACATTTGGGTTCGGATGCACAGGATAGACAAAATCCACATGGGGATATTTCTCTACCAACGTCTTGATGGCTCGACAAACATGCAGAAAGCCATCGCCGAAATTCTCACGTCGATGCCCCGTAATGAGCACGAGTCGTCTGTCTGATACGTTGTTGGAGGAGGTATTCAGCTTTTTTGTTATCAGCTGAAGCGCATCTATCACCGTGTTGCCAGTGATAAAGATTTTGTTTTCATCGATACCCTCCGCCAACAAGTTTTCCTTGCCAAGTTTTGTTGGTGTGAAATGCCAGGTAGCCATACGTGCTGTCAGTTGCCTATTCAGTTCTTCAGGCCAAGGCTCGTAGATGTTGTGTGTGCGAAGCCCTGCCTCCACATGTCCCACAGGTATTTGCTGGTAAAAAGCCGCTAAAGCTGCTGCCGTCGAGGTTGTGGTATCCCCATGTACAAGCACCGCATCTGGTCTCTCTTGTTGCAATACGTCCCGCATCTTCAGGAGTACACGGGCTGTGACATCATAGAGATCTTGCCCTTTCTTCATAATATTTAAATCATATTGGGGAGTGATGTGGAAGATTTCCAAGACTTGGTCGAGCATCTCTCGATGTTGTCCGGTAACACACACGATGGTCTCGAAATGCTCCTTGTCTGCCTGAAAGGCTTTTACTAAAGGAGCCATTTTGATGGCCTCAGGCCGTGTGCCGAATATGAGCATGATTTTTTTCATAGGCTATCTGTTAGTTTCTTGGGGTGATTAAAGACGATAAACATTGGGCAGTGGACAAATATTGTGGCAGTCGAGGATGACCTTCCCCTTCAATTTATCCCATTGTTTCTGAAGGTGCTCGTGTTTCACCATGATGACCACCATATCTACCGATTCCAGAAATTCTGAGAAATCAGACATTTGGCTCTCCACTACATGACAATGTTCCAAGAATGGGTCATAGCATTTCAAGGGAGCAGAAAGATGTCGTCTCTGCGATTCCAGTAATTGCAAAGTTGGCGAATCGCGATAGTCATCAACATTTTCCTTGTATGTGATACCATACAATCCTACCTTCTCACTGCTCTTGATATGGTTTTCTTTCATAATTTCGCTAATGCGATTCAACACGAAATCTGGCTGAGATTCGTTCACCTTCATACTTGCCCCTATCATATTGGCAAGCTGTGGATAGTCGCCAACCAAAAACCACGGATCAACAGAGATGCAATGACCACCTACACCCGGACCTGGATTCATAATATTGACACGAGGATGCATATTGCAGATACGGATAATCTCATGCACGTCCATCTGGTCGTAACGACAAATGCGGGATAGTTCGTTGGCAAAGGCGATGTTGATGGCTCGAAATGTATTTTCCACCACCTTGGTCATCTCCGCTGTACGAATGTCTGTCAGCACAATGTTTCCTAGACAAAAGGAAGCATACAACTGCTTGATTTTTTCTCCTATCTCTGGCTCGTCGGCGCCAATGGTTCTGTTGTTATGCACCAGTTCATATACCATATTACCTGGGATAATTCGCTCTGGGGCATGCACCAGATGTACTTGCTTGCCCATAGTATTCTTGGTTTCATTGACCAATGGGCGCACTGTTTTGTCGATGGTGCCTGGGCTGATGGTTGACTCAATCACGATGACAGCTTCATTCCTGCAGACGTTCAACACTTCGCTTACAGCATTCACCACATAGCTCACATCTATCTTCTTCGATATTTTGTCGTAGGGTGTAGGAACTGATATGATATAAGTATCAGCATTCTGATACCGTGTGGTGAATTGTATGCCTCCTTCCAAGGCTTTGGAAAAAAGTTCATCCAGTCCTTGCTCCTTGAAAGTCACTTTTCCCGCCAACAATTCAGTCACCTTGTCCTGATTATAATCAGTACCGACCACCTCGATGCCATGCGATGCAAGCATCAATGCTGTCGGCAGACCTATATATCCCAGACCTATCACATTTACTTTCATTCTCATCATTAATTATCTCCTATCTCCGTTCTTAAAACTCTCAATACCTATTTTCTATATATATATCATTTGCTAAAATTTCTTTCCTCCCACGATATTCGTAAAGGTCTTGAAGAGTACCTTTACATCAAACCACATAGACTGATGCTCCAAATAATACAAATCCAAGTCCAAGCGTCTGAGCATTTTTTCCATCGTATCGGTATATCCATTGTATATTGTAGCAAACGATGTCACCCCAGGGCGAATGCGATACAGCTCTACATACCGAGGATTATACTCTATGATTTGGTCAATATAATACTTTCGTTCCGGGCGATACCCCACAAAGCTCATGTCGCCCACAAGTACATTCCATAGTTGAGGAAGTTCGTCAAGATGATGTTCTCGTAAGAATTTGCCAGTCTTTGTGAGTCTTGGGTCTTCCATTTTACCTTCCAATAGCAACTGCGGTCCATCCTTCTCCGCATCAATCCGCATACTACGAAACTTATAGATGAAGAAAGGCTTGCCATGCAATCCTATTCGTTCCTGCTTGTAGATGACGGGCATGCCATCTTCTCGCCGAATGGCTATGTAACAAGCCAAGAACAATGGAGAGAAAACGACCAAGGCAAGGAATGCTACCAATATATCAAAACATCTCTTCATCTATATTTCGCCTGTTTGTTTATGAATTGATGGAATTTTTCCATCTGCTTCTCAAAGTTAAAGTATTCATAAGCTACCTTTTTCTCACGCTCTCCCATAAGTTGTCTTTCTTGTAGCGAGAGCTTCGAAAAACGCTTGATGTTATCTTTCAGCCCATTCATATCATCGGGGTTGGAAACGAAGCCCAATTGATATCTTTCAACGATAGTCGCTCCTTCACCGCTTCCACTGAACAAAATTGGCAGTCCCAATGGCAACATATCGAAAATCTTGGAAGGCACAGCCCCCTTGATATTTGTGGTAAGAGGAATCAAAGCCACATCATATTTCTGGAGTTCAGCTTTCAGTTGACTTGGCTCAATATACCCATGGAAGAAAATCTCGCAATCGGGATGTTCTGCGATATACTTCTTGATGTCTTCCTTTTGGTTGCCACCCCCAAAAATATGAAGTTCGGCTCCCAACTCCCTGAAATTGATATTTTGGATGAGCGACTTCATATCTTGTGCTACTCCTAACAATCCTGCATAAACAATCTTTACCATTTTTCCTTTATTTCTTTCCTTCTTCAGGTTTCAAGTTCCTATACAAAAAATACTCTTTCTTCGGCTCAAACTCCTTGATATGCTCCAAAATTTCTTCCGACTGTCCCATCATGGCATCGGCATGGTGGTAAACGGAGCGCTCCATATAAGCAAAAATCCGATAAGATACACTACCTTTTTTCATAACGCCAAGCTCTACCGCCGACAAGGGCCAAAGGTCGGAAACATTCAATATGACTTTTTTGCGAAAAAGTCCTTTGAATAGCTTGATGGCACTGTATGCCACTGGTAAAGGGGGACTCTGTACAATCACCAAATCATAACTCTTCACCAACTTACGACGTTTGCCAAACAACCAAATCACAGTCGCAAAGGAAATCATTCCCAAGGCTCTCGCCATGGGGTTCTTGCTTACCGTGGTGTAAGTCTTATATCTGAACACCCGATGCCCATTGATATTGTCTTCGCAATATCTCATCCCTCGATATTTCTCAAACACCATACCCATGGGATAATTGGGCAAGGGAGCTAAGACTTCCACATCATTACCACGTGCAGCCAAGCCATCCGCCAAGTTACCCATTCGTGAGGCTGCAGCCCCTATTTCTGGAGCGAAATACGAAGTCACCAACAATATCTTCATAACGCATCTTCTTTTTTTTGCTATAACATTTAATTTTTTCAGCTAAAAACTTCCATTATTTCCATTTCGAGAGCTTGATGGGATGCAAGAACAAGGTGTCCTTGGGATATTCATCTAGTAGCTTGCTCAGCGAATAGTTCATTTGGTCAAGCCAAGCCGTATCGTCTTGCTTCCAAATGGCTCCATATCCTAACTTGGTATCGCATACGAACTTAATCTTGTCGGCTGCCAAAGCCAATGCCGTAGGTATCGCCACCTCTACAAACAATCTTGTGGCGGCAAAAGCACCGCAATAGGTGGTAAACTTGGGCATAATCTCCGCAGGTATCAGGAACAGGTCGCTGTAGCCTGCCACCAAAGGATATTTGAAACTACGGCTGAATGGCATCTGCAGCAAAGTATAGCAACTTCGCTTGAAGCCATGTCCGAACAATGTGGATAACTTCACCTTGCTATATGGAATATGATGGAAATCGAACCTACGGCGAGCCTCCTCAGCCGAAGGCAATATCTTTTCCACTTCCACACCCTTTTGGCGAACTTGATATTTCAGTGCATTGAATGTCCACTTCCAATAACCATAGGTTTGTAGATGGTTCCATCCGTATCTACCGGAATGCAAACATTCATCTTGCTCAAGTCCGATGGCTTCCCATAGATTCTTCTCATTCACGATGGGATTCAGCACCATGTCGTCAGCCACAAAGAAGAAATGGGTAAATCCCATGTGCTTCACATGTTGGTAAGCTTGCGCCACGTAACCCTCGAAATAAAAGGAAGACTCGAATACGGGAATCACATTCTCCCTGTCGCCATCGTAAAAGGGCATGATATGGAAGATGTGGGAGAATTTCCCCTTATACAAAGCCTCTACACAAGGGATGTTTTGGTCGAACCGATGATTGTAAATCACCATCAAAGCAACTTTTGGCATCGTATCTTGTTTTGTCATAACCTAAACTTCTTCTTTTCGTATTTTTTTACAGAGATCTATGGCGCATCCCATCGCCACATCCATATTGTAATACTCCCAATTGGCAAATCTACCTGTCAAGTAGAAGCCTGTAGATGCGAGTCTTTGCTTCACGTCGCTTATCAGTTTGCGGGTTTGGCTATTCTGGATAGGATACGTATAATGATTATAACAATGTGACAAATACACCGGATGCAAAGGTATCTTGCTGAGATTTTCTAGGATATTCTCCTTGCTTATTTCATCCGTAAATTCCACCGTAGCTGTTATCCTGCCCTTGGGAAGGGCTGAAGAATTATTGGATGTTGCGAAGTTGCCCGTGCAGATGATGCGATGACATTCATATTGGGATGATGGCAAATAAATCCACGAATAAGGATTGGCATCTATCTCGCAAAAAACGGAAGTGGTGCCGTGATAGCCCAAAGTCTCAACAGCAGGAATAAAATCAGATAAATCGACACCCGCTATCATCTTGACCATATCCTTGATATTGCCACAGAATACTACTTTGTCGAATGTATCTCCTAGAATCTTCCATTTTTCACCATCATAGAGGATGCTATCTATTCCACATCCATATCTGATGTCCAATCCTTCAGCCAATCTGTCGGCAATATATTGTGAGCCATTATTCTTCTCCGACCAAAACGTGGAATGCACGAAAGTTTTTTCCTCAATATGCCGAGTATTGTTATCTCTCATCTCTTGAGTGGTCGGCATAGGGAGCTTGCCCTCCATCCATGACATAGGAACTGTTGTGAGGTCACATTTCCAGATTTTCTCATTATAGGGCTTGAAGTATAAATCATATAGCATCTTGCCAAAGCGCCAACGCAAGAAATCACCAAAATTTTGATAATCCGTAAATTTTGCATCGTTCCCCTTCACACGGTCTATTTCGTCCAGGTCGGCATAAAAAGACTTCTGCTTTTGCTTGTCCAACAAATAGACGTGATTTTCGATGGGATAGGGAACACGTTGCAGGTTGGTTGCACCATCAGGCTGGCTGTCATCCTTCGAAGGTTGCTCATCTAAGTCGAGGAAGATACAAGAGTTGCGATCGGTCTTTTGGAATTCTTCTTCTTTGTTAAATCTACCCCAGAACCAATCCAGTACATCTTGTCGCTTGCTATTGAAGACATGACCACCACAAGTATGAAACAAGCTACCATAAATGCGCACGCAGCGCAAGAGACCACCGGGTGTGCTTTCTTTTTCGAACACCGTGACTAGATATTGTTCCTTGAGCTGTTGGGCTACGGTCATTCCTGAAACTCCGGCACCTATGACGGCTATCTTTGGTTTCGGCATACTCATATTATTCGTTTAAAATGCTCTTCAATTTCTCGAAGAATGCAGAGTTTTCATTAATAGTATAATTCTTGTCTATATGGGCTGCATTGATTTTCTTTTCCTCTATCTTTTGCGGTGTCAACCCATTGAGAAAAGAACAAATAGCCTCATCATCCAAGGCATCGACATCAAAACCTATACCTAGCTTTTTCACCTTTTCTGCTAAAAAAGTATGGCTGCTCACGATGAATGGGGTTTCAAAATAGATAGCCTCATAAAGTTTATTGGGTTCTGCATAGCGCACATTCTCATAAAATGCATCATAAGTGGCATAAACCATATCTATCTGCGAATAGATTCGAGGCAAATCCACAGGACTGGTAAATGGACCATGGAAAAAGATATTGGAATAGGTCTTCAATTGGGCGAACATCTGTTCTTGCACCTTGTTGACATATCCATAGAAATGCACTTCATGTTGTGGAAAATGCTCTCCTATGACTTTTGCAAAATTACACACCGTCACTCCTCTGATTCCTCCTACAAATCCTATCTTCAGCCCCGCTATGTCTAACTTACGCTTGGGAGTCATGGGAACATCCAAGATGGAAGGAGCTAGTTTATTATATATCATTACCGAATTCTTGGGATGTTCTCCTCCAAAATGATATTCCAAATAGCCATCCGATGTAAAGGCCGTCAATAACGAGTGCTTGATGACTTTCTTGTCTATCCATTCCAAGAAGCGGACGATAGCCTTCTTCCCTATATAGGTATGCGACAGGTCGGCTTCCTCATAAATATACCTACGACGTGTCTGCAAATAGACAGCCAAGACATTATCCATACCGAAGCAATAATAGATGTCATCTTCTCGACATTCATGCAAGATGTTACGGATGGCTTTCAATAAGATTCCCAATCTCTTAAGATAATGGTTTTGCCCAAAACTGCCAAATACAGTCACCTCGTAAGGATACTTCTGGGTAAGAGCTATTCCTGTTCGCTGGCAACCATATACCTTCACCTCATATCCATGCGACATAAACTCCTGGATACGCTTGTGCGAACGGGTATCCGCCACATTATTTAATATAAAGACTATTCTACTCATAATTTGATGATTTCTTTCAAGGTGGTGAAAGTATCGCCATTTGCTCGGCTTGCCAAGATCAATTGCTCCAACATTTGCAAACTTCCTGATGACAATCCCTTGGGATGCCCCAATATCACAAAATGCTTGTTTTTATTTCTGTTTGCCTGATAAATGTCCAAGAGCATAGAGAAGGTGTTACAATCTATCGTAGCATGATGATAAGGTGACCATCTTGCGAAAGCTTCGACTCTACCCTTGAGCGTTTCTACCAATCCCTTTCTGTTGGCACCACCGTCTCCCCATCTAGTACCACGCATCTTGGCGCTTGTCTTTTTCGACCTCAGATAATAGGGTAAAGAGAACTTGCTGCAAGTAATTGGGAATTCAATAAAATCGCCATGCTCAACACTCCTCAGAATATCGTCGGTAAAACGATAGGCATCCGTGGGTGCCTCTGTATAATCATAATAATGAGTTGCCGATAAATTCTTGCGTTTGGTCAACACAGAGCTGTCTGCCAAAATGCTATGTTTTTGGAAACATGATACGTAGTCAAACTGTTGGATGGAATATCCGCCTGCCCTGAATATTTGAGTTTTCCGTCCTATCAATTCATCTAGAATTTGCTTACTCTTGGCAAAATATCTCTCTGATTCCTCGTAGGGCGCAGAAGAAAGTTTGTAATGTTCCCAATCGAGATGCCAACCTGCCTCATCGTAAGTGGAATAGTACCACTGGGGATGTATATGCAACTCAATGTCATGCCCCTGCGACTCCAGCCACTGGATGTTGGCTACCACTTTCTCGTAGTCGGCTTGCAAAGGTGCCCATCTATGTCGCAATTCATCCAACTTATAGAGATAGGCTGCATCAACAAAGATGGTAGCCCGAACCCCAAGATTTTTACATAAATTGTGAAAGGCATGTATAGGAGTGATAAGGCTATTATCTACCGTTCCCACCCGATCATCCAAGAATAACTCATAATCTAACGTGATATGTAATTTCATTTGTGAGATTTCAATTGAACAAGAAACTGATATACATTGGCAAAATGGGATGTAAAGTGAAATATACTCCACTCCAACATATTTTTGGGTTGTCTGCTTTTCCAAAGAGAGTCAAATATTTCATTTTTATGCAACCGGCAAAATTGATTAAACTGAGCGATTTCTTCCTTGTCGCATTTTAAGATTTGACGGAACGACTCGTTGATTTCCAAGGCGATAAGTCGATGGAAAATGACCTTGACATCAGCTTCTCTCACCTCTTTCTCCATAAATGATTTGAGAAAATAACACAGTTTGATATAATCATACGATCCCTTTGGATTGACGGAGCGGGTCAAACTCGCTGGATTTTGCCTAACGAAGTAAAGACTATCCGCCAAGAACAATGTCTGGGTAGAGAGGTAAGAGGCCTTGGGGCAAAACTCTACATCTTCGTGGATGAAGCCTTTTTTGAAAAACAACCCATGAGCTAGAATAAATTCTTTCCGGTAAACGGCAAATACAGAAGCACTGATTTGCTGGATTCCTCGTCTCCAACATTCCACACCTGTATAGTGCTTCAGATGATGCTGCTCAAAAGAATTGACCACAGACAATGTCTGTCCGCCATCATCTGTTACATTGGTAGCACCAAAAACAATCTCATCATTTTTTCCATCCATATAGGAAGATAGTTTCGCGAGAGCGTCAGCTGAGATCCAATCATCCGAATCGACAAACCAAACATATTCTCCAGAAGCGGCGCGCAGTCCTTTATTACGAGCAGCACTTAGTCCCTGGTTCTTCTGTTCGATGACGAGAAGATTGTGGTATTGAGAGGCGTATCGTCTCACGATATCCATACTTCCGTCTGGAGTGCCGTCATTCACTGCGATAACTTCATATTCTACATGCCTTCCTGACTGATTTAAGCAACTGGACAAAGTCCGTTCGATGTATTTCTCTACATTGTAGATGGGTATGATAATGGAGAGTTTCATAAGACCACTGCATAAAAGACTTCCAAAAGGAAAAGAAAAAGATAGCAAAAAGATACAACAGAGAATGCCATCACGCCATATTTCTTTCCGATAAGTTTGTTTTCATAAAAATAATGTATCACAAAGGCAATCGGCAACGATGCCATACTCAAGATTCGATTCACGTACACTGAATGCGCCTTGCCAGAAAACGCAAATGCCATAGCCAATACTATAATCGTCAACGAGTAAAGCAACATCGCGTCTATAGACCGGGGTAGCTTGATCTTATTGGAAGCTGTTTCTATCGCCAGCTTTATAACTGTAAATATAATGACAAGGCGACTTGGTGTAGAACCGATGGCATTGCCTACCGACGAGCCCATCAGCCAGCCAATGAAATTATTTGATTTTGCCTTTCCCATCTGCTCCAATGCTTCTTGACCATAATCGCCCTGCTGAAAATAATCAGAAAGAGTGGCTGTATTCGTGAAGACAAATGAGATTACCGCTATCAGAACGAGGAATAGCCCGAACAACAAATAGAGATTCTTCTTATTGCATTTGAGGAAAACCACAGGCAAACAAAGCAAGAGTACAATGATGCTCTTGTGTGCCAAGATAGCCAAGGGACATAACAGCAGGTAAGCATAGTTTCTGCTCTGCAGTGCATAGACCAAAGCACAAGTGAACAGGATGATGCCCCAAGAAGCTCGCTGATAAACAAAATCATGCATACACAAGATTAAAATCAGCAAGAACATGAAATAGGTATTTACTCTCAGTTTTCTCAGAAAAAAGAACAAGATCAAATACTGCAGGCAGAACACACAAAAACGCCAGGGAAAATAAGCACCATGAAACAGATGCGTGAGCCACACATACTGGGGTTCCATATGAGAGATATAGCCTGTATAATTGGTATATAAAGACTTGAGGCTCTCTATTTGTTGGAGGATATCAATGTAGTGTACATAGTCGCCCTGCTGCATGCCCAGCATACCTAGCAACATGAAGAAGAGGCATAGCAAGGCATAGCTGCGTGGGGGAATAGCTAAAAACTGTTCCTTGCTTTTTAACTTGGAGCATAAGTATATCCAAAGCAGCAGATGAAGAATGAAGACTAAAGTGACTCCGAACATTTCTCCCACAATTATTTATCTCCTATAATTTTATGATTTCTTGATAAATCCGCTCACAATTATGTGCGTCATGCAATGGAAAGAAAGCATTCATACGCTTGGCTGTAGCGGGTTCCACCATCATTCCTGACTTCAATATCTTTTCTAACAGTTCCACCAACTTGTTCTCATTATCGGCTATCGGACCAAAAGTATCATACTCAAAATATCCCTTCTCGTAATGATGCTGGTAAAAATCAGCTTGGTCAAACTGATAAAACAGTATAGGCTTGCGCATGTAGGCAAAATCAAATAATACGCTGCTGTAATCTGTAATCAGTAAACCAGATTCCTTCAATAAGGTTTGAACATCATACGTATTTTTGTTGGCAATCACTATACGTGGCGACTTTATTTTTTTACGAAATTCCTCTATATAAGGTTGCACCTCGTAATGCGGATAAAATACCAAGCAGCTATCATTTTGCTCTAGAAGTTGATGCAACTTCTCGTTGCTGAGTAATGAAAGATAGACCTTGAAGTATTCGCTCGTCTTAAAATTACCTTTGTCCAGCCATTGCCTCCACGTTGGCATCAGCAATATCTGATTGCTCCTGACTTTCTGAGCATGAAGTCCGTCGTATCGTGCTAGTCCTGTATGTTTCACCACTCCCGAAGGATAGCCAAACTTTTGGCAAACAAAATCGTATTCAGGCTTCGCTCCACAAATAAACAAGTCGATCTTGCCATTACCATAATAGGCTATTTTCAAATCATCCTTGATGACTCCGTGCTGCAACCAAACCATTTTTGTGGAAGGAATGCGATTCACAACCCACATCTTGAGGCCTGGATGATCCTCGAAATGAGGCAGACAGCCCAGCAAATGAGTGCTCAGCATATACCTCGCCTTCCACATCAGCAGGTGATGGCGAAAACTGTTGGTCTCCACGATTTCGCTATCGGAATGACACTCATGATGGATTTGCTCGATACGTTTTCTGTCTTCCGATGAGGAAGTGATAACAAACTTCACATTCACTTCTGGATGGGTTTGCTTGATGTAGTGATACATCCAGAGCCCGTTGTCTCGGGCATCCGTGCCACGCTCGCAAACCAACCATAGATTTTCCTCATGCACAAAGCGAGACAACACATAGCTGAGAAGAATATAGAAAATACTCTTGATTTCCGAGAGACCTATCCTAGATAAAGAAGACAACTTCATAGTTCGTTCCGTTGTTTCATTCCAAACTTAATGCACCACTAGTTGTTCAAAGACATCGTTTCTTACATTATCTCTTGTAAGTTTTCCTCAGCCATCTCGCCAAACGATTGATGATGGCAAAGCGGTGGGGCGATTCATTGCATAGATTGATGCAAGGGTTGCAGGATTCATATAAATCCAAAGTCCAACCGTTCAGAATGATATAATTGTTATAAAACTGCTCATAAGGATGCTGAATGGCATCTTTCAATTCAGGAGTCACCCCCTGATGTTTTCTCACCTCCAAATAAGTCTCTTCATACTTGAACTTATAGAGTTTGCGCTTATCCTTATTCGAATTGGCATAGTAATGGATGATGTAAGCTCTATGCAGGTAGTTGAGAAACAAACCACCCAGTTGGCAATTCCACTTTCCATCCATCTCTCGGATGACATGACCGCAATTGACATTAGCCTGATGCATCGACAACTGGTCGAAATAGATTCCCTTATCGAGCGTCGTACGCCACAGGGCAGACCACTCTTGATAGAATTCGTGTGCCACGGGCGTATCTCTCACATACATCACACCGCTATTGAAATAGGATTCACCATTGGCAATGTGGAATCCGGCTTGCTTGAATCGTTGGTCGGCAAATATGATATACTCATTCTCGTGCCATCTTACGTGACGATCCAACACCGCACACACATCTCCTTTATTTTCTGTTACCTCGTAGAGAGGTCGGCAGATGATGGTATCTGTGTCGATAAAGAGATAGTCACCCTCTACCAGTTCCCTGAGATTTGTCTTCAAGAAACGGGAGCGTTCCACCATATCGAAGGTTTCGGGAACGTCTGCCACTAAGACTTGGCAGTGATATTCCTCCAAGGCTCTCTTCCGCCATCCATTGATTCGGGTGCCCGATACAGGACCGGTAACCACGAGTATGTCGGCATCGGGATGATAAATCCTCGCCGAGCAAATGGATAGCAGTGCTTGTTCGAAGCAATAGTTGTCTTCACTGAATGTTACGACATATACTATCTGAAGTCTTTTCATATCTCGCATATTTTGATCTTGTTTTTTAAAAGAAGTCGTTCGCTTGATGTAAGCCCAAGCGTATAAATTAAAATCGCTCCCATTACCCCCGAAAGGATGATAACGAGAAGATGCCCCAAACTAGAATCGATTTCTATCGTCCTACGCCACATTAGTGCAGCCATCATTAATACAGCAATGAGAAAAGGACGTAGATAAGCCTCTTTCACATATCTCCAGGACGCAAAGCCCAAAAGGCGGTTTGCCAAGACAAGCTGTATGATGCGCTGAATGGCATCTGCCAAAAAGAAAAGCAACAACATACTGTAAGCGGGATATCCCAGCCTGAATAGCCACCACCCCAGCGGAATACACATCAAGAAGAAGAAACTCACATTGATTTTAAACCACTTAATCTTACCCGAGGCACTGATGACATTATTGAGACCACCTGCGGTGAGCGACATACCACCCACCAAGAGGTTGACATAAGTGAATTCCAAAGCCCCTGCTGGAACCTTGCCCAACCAAAGGTGGAGCACAAAGTCTAATTCCATCAAAAGTGGAAAAGCCACGAACTCGAAAAGCAAGTTGTTCACCCTGCCAATCTTGTTGGCGAGATAAGAATAGCGAGCCTTGTCGCCTGCGGCATACGACTGGATAATCTGAGGAGCCGACACGCCATCGAATTTGCTAGCCAACTCCTCTGTATATTGACGCACCGACTTGCTGATGGCAAACGCTCCATTCACACGGGTTCCGAAGAAGCTGTTGAGTACCAAGTCGCTGCCTGACGAGCGTGCCATGTAGCTCAAGGTGGCAAGCATGTTCCAACCGCCGAAATTCAGCACTTCCTTGTAACGTTTCCAACCTCTTACGAACCTATATATAATAAGGTGTGGCCAATTGCGATGAGCCACCCAATGGAATATCACGAAGGCATTGACCGTGGTAAGCGCAAAGATGAGGCTATAGATGCGCAGGGAATAGCTACCATGATAAAGTGTGAGCATCAAGATGCACACCAGGCGCACGAGCGAATTGACAATGTCGAGCACTGCCATGAACCCGAATCGCTCGTAAGCAGCGAACAAACTTTGGTAAGGGTTGTTCACGATGCCCAGACAGACTGTAAAAATGCTGACTTGATAGACAAACACCGCATCGTCCAACTTGCCAGGCTCTACATTCAAGTGATGGAGCACATACCATAAGCCGACACTCTCAGCCAACACGAAGA
Organism: Candidatus Segatella papionis; assembly: GCA_002297965.1. GTDB lineage: Bacteria > Bacteroidota > Bacteroidia > Bacteroidales > Bacteroidaceae > Prevotella > Prevotella papionis. The sequence goes on along the minus strand of DBLF01000119.1, from coordinate 325 downwards.
TGATTGCCGCTAAACCGGCATGGAGCGTAAGGTTGATGCAGAACGAGGCGTTTAGGTCGCCCTCACTCTTTCCCATCTCCGTATTGAAGAAACGGCTCGTGGCACTCGACAAAGAATAGCTAAGGAAGGTAAACATCGCCAACACACCGCCCACCACGGTGAAGAGTCCATAGTCGGAAACTCCCAAAATGCTCAATACCAGCCTAGAGGTATATAGACCTATCACGATGACCGTGAACTGGCGGACATACATATACAAGGTATTGAGCGTGATGCGCTTGTTGGCTGAGTCCATAGAGTTCGAGAAGTTAATTGATTCTATTTT
>DBLF01000111.1 GCA_002297965.1 Candidatus Segatella papionis | reverse complement strand
TCGCTTTGAGTAATGCTTGATTCCTCAAAAGCGAGTGCAAAAGTACAACGATTTCTTGAAACCACCAAACATTTCGAGAAAAAAGTTCAATTTTTAACTATTATTTAACAATTCGGCGTTATAAATTCTACATTACACCTTATTATATAATATAGGCTTCAACCATCATACGCCCCTTCGAGGGGCTACCTACTTTACCCAAAGAGCAAGTCCGGTTTCCGGTAAATCCAGTGATGGGGGTGACTATAAAAATAGTACGATTCTTTTAGTTGTGTCTATAAAAATAGGAACAAAAAAAATGAAAAGTGTCTATTATTCCAGTTTGATAAAATTGGTAGTGTCTACCTTCTTAGTTTATAAAGCTAAAAAGTGTCTACTGAAATCAGGAAAAGTCAGTTGGCAATAAAAATAGTTCGTTTCTTTTATTGCCCAACTCTGCCCGAGACGTTGGGCATTTTTGCCCAAGGGCTGGAGGATTTATACCCATCGGCCTTGGGCATAAATACCCGTGGTCGTGGGCAAATTTGCTTTATATATCAGGCAATTTTGCTTTTGGGTAGAAAAAAATGCCCCAAACGTTGGCTCTTGTCAAAAATTAGCTTGTTTTTATCAAAAATATGCTTGGTATGACACCATCTTAAAGGAAAATAAGATAAAAATGAGGCAAAGCGTGACAGCAAATGACAGAAAGTGACACCAAAATTGCGTTTGCTGTCACGCAATAACTATCTGAATATAAGAGCTATAAACCAAGGTGTGACGGCAGTGACACCAAATTCAAGAAAAAACTTGTACATATACATATACAAACAAGCCTCTATCCATCAAGTAAAGTTGTAGAAACCGCACATAGGAAGGCTCGAAATAGCAGAAAGATGAAAATGTTATGGAATAATTGTTAATAAAACGCAGAGATAATCGTCTATTTCAATAAATGGCATTATCTTTGCGGTTAATTTCTCATCAAAGGAATTAAAAACTAAAAAGAAAATAGATTATGACAGAAAAGGAAATGTACAATCTGATAAATAATCAGAATGATTGGCAGCAGGGCAATGGCTTTGCTATCAACGAAAAGGAACGCGGAATCAGCGGTGTATTCTCCGCACTGATGCGCAAGGTTTATACTTGGATGACCTTGGCTCTCGTCATCACCGGCGTAACAGCCTTCGGCGTGGCAGCCAGCCCTACCCTCTTCATGAGCCTCCACAAGATGATGTGGGGATTGGTCATCGCTGAGCTCGTCTTGGTATTTGCCATCAGCGGTGCCATCAATCGCTTGTCGCTGGGCACAGCTACATTGATGTTCATCGGCTACTCGATACTGAACGGAGCCATGCTCTCCAGCATCTTCTATGTGTATAACCCGATGGTCATCGCCAAGGTATTCTTCATTACGGCTGGCACTTTCGGCGTGACAGCATTCTATGGCTACACTACCAAGAAGGACCTGACCTCGATAGGCAAGATTCTCTTTATGGCTCTGATTGGTTTGATTATCGCCACGGTGGTGAACATGTTCCTAAAGAGCCCTGGGTTCGATTACATTCTGAGCTATGTGGGCGTAGCCATCTTCACAGGATTGACCGCATGGGATTCACAGAAGATTAAGCAAATGCTCCAGACTCAGTACGATATGAGCGAGGGTGCCCAGAAGTTGGCTTTGCTCGGTGCATTGACACTGTATCTCGACTTCATCAACCTCTTCCTCTACTTGCTCCGCATCTTCGGTGGAAACAACAAAGACTAAGAAAGGATGAGACGATAAGTCAAAACTTAGAACATTCTTAAAAACAGATAAAGGTTGGCTTGCCCTTCACGGGTTAGCCAACCTTTTTTTGATATGTTCTATCAAAAGCAAATGATAAGTAAACCTAATCTAGAAAATTCTATTATGAATATCATAAAGCAACTTACTTCTCAGAGATGGCCTGGTTGCGAATCTCGAAGTAATGCTGAATATTATCCCCATTTGGATTCCACAATTGATAAACAAATTTAGCGATACTAAACTCTTTAACTGTAGCAGGTACATCCTGGATTACGAAAGTAGTCTTGACAGGTACTCCTACAGGAATGGTTACCCGTTGACTGTTCGACCAATAAGTATTAGCTAACTTACTGGCATCTATATCCTGCTTGTATGTCTCACCATCAGAGTCATAGATGGCAGTTTGATAATCCAGCGGATAAAATTTGATTTCCTTCCCACTATTGTTCATCACCGTCGCCGTAATCATCACCTTATTGCCCATTCGGACACATTTACGAAGATTGAACGACATATCAGGGTTTGAGCAAACCACATTATCGGCGTTCGTGTTCTTCGCCAACACAATATTTTGGGTTGGAATAAGCCAATCATAATCTCCTCCATTTTCACTCATCCGCACATTGAGTTTACAACCATTGATAACAGCTACATCACGAGACACATTCTCCACTCTAATGGTCACCTTCACAGGCACACCCACAGGAATAGCGTCCGTGGTAAGTCCGAAACTACTATATTCTTTGCCTCCTAAAATGAGATACACTTTGTGTTGCGCATTATTACTATCATAAGCCTTGGTGTCTTGCAATCGGAGCTTTTCTTCCTTTCCTGTGTTATTAGTAATCACAGCCTTGATGACAGCATCATTACCACTAATGGTGCAACCTGTATATTTTACCGTAAAACCAGGAATCATCGTGCCAGAATCAGTGCTGGTCGATGTTTTCTTTGTATCATTTACTTTCTCCGCGACGGCAAGTCCCAACTTTCTCGCCCATTTTTGAGCGCTAACGGTCTGCAAACCCAAAGTTGCAAACAGCATAACGAAAAGGATTAGTTTCTTCATAATCGGTATTTATTAAAATTGTTAATATATATATGTATGATAGATTATCACAAGCAAAGACACTATCCAACATCAGTTCAACTTGATGCTTTCCCATGCGGAAGCCATATCACCAGATGCCGCGACAGAGGGCGTCTGGCTTTTCTCGTTCACAACAATCGACTTCTGAGCCACATTCCTCTTTACATATTCGAAGAGTTCGCCATAAGTCGTTTTGCCTTTGCTTTCCTGTAGTTTCTTCAAGAGGAAATAGGTGAAGAGTCCATGCTTCTTTTCCTTATAGGGATAAGCCGTCTCGCTGCCTTGCGCCGCAGTTAGAACCAGCATATTTCCCTTCGGAGCCTCAGCCTTGGCCTTGAGCGCCACACCACGGGCAGAAGCCAGCATGCCGTCACCACGTTTTGTTCCACTGAAACAAGCATCCATCAGCACCGTCACACTAGCGGCATTCAGTGCATTCAGTTCAGCATACAGTTTGCTGATACTATATCCCGTGGCAGGAATATTGCTCTTGCCATCGATTGGGAGGAGATAGGCAGAGCCATTGCTCTCATCAGGCACACCATGACCAGCATAATAGAAGATAAACCTTGCCTCCTTGCCATAGGCATGAGCGATGTTTTGCATCCAGTTGATTTCCGACAAAATATTGTTAAGGGTTGCGTCCCTACGCACATGAACATTACTTTCGGGCAATCCCAACAACTTGGTGCAATACTGGCTGAATGCCACCCCATCATTGATGGCGAAATCGACATTTACCTCCTCCTGATAGTTCTCGTTGGCAATAATGACAGCAAAGGTTTTGTCTCGAACAATCTTAGTGGTAGGAATTTCAAGATCCACATCTGAGTCTAGATAGTCTGCAACGACATTCGTTAGTTTTTGCTTTGCTCTAGCGCTGCCCCATGTTCCCTCACCTTGGTCTCTTACAAACTCTCGTGCGCTAGTGGAATCAGTCCTCATCACCTTGACGTGGCCCTTCTTTCCCACAGATATTCTCTGCGAGTGACAAGGTAGCACCCCAAGAAAAAATACCGCAACAAGCACCAAAAAGATATTCAGTAATTTCATACTTTACATTTTTAACAATCACCAATCCTTAGAGAAGTCTTCCGAAGGTTCGGCAAGCAAAGCCTCCTTCATCACATCCAAGATGGAATTCTGGAAAGCAGAAGCCATGACAAAAGCCTTGCTAGAAGCTTTCTTGTGGCTATCCTTCTGTACGAAAGGATAACAACTACTGATGCTCCACACCTCATCATCACCATCATCCTTTGTACTAGACGAAGAACTAGAAGTTGACGATGAGCTTGAACTTGATGAGGAACTAGAACTTGATGAAGAGCCAGAAGACGATGAGGAACTAGAAGATGATGAGGAAGAATCCTTCTTGTCGCTATCACTACTAGATGCAACAACTGCTGCGGTTGCAACCAAAGCAGCTGCCATAAATAGGCTTGTCGCTCCTCCACCCGAAGTAACTGTCACCTCATAGCTATCCATATAGACAGAGATGCGAGCCCTTTCCTCCTTCACATCCACTCGGATAAATGGCATCATATCCACTTGGTAATGATTCACACCAGCATTCTGCTTGGCGATGTTCTCGATATAAGCCTGAGCGACGATGAGTCCTTCGTCCGGATTCTGCTCTCTGATAACTCCATGGGTATCCTTACTACTGAAAGCATTCGTAAACCAATCCATCGCCTTCTTGTAGATTTGTTCCTTCGACTGACCAGGACATTCTATCACCTCTTGGTAATTCAAGCGGTTTTTGCTGTCAAGCGCAACTTCTTGACTCAGGTTTTCCGCAGCCTTGGTCCACTTATCGCCATACTTTTCTTTGGCGTACTTCTCAATTTGGTCGGCTGTAAAAACAGTCTGTGCATTTGCCACAAAGGCAAATAGGAGACCAGCAAATGTCGTTAAGATTTTCTTCATACCTTTATTCTTTTATTAATAGGTTTACAATACCACTATCGTCTGTGATGCTGCAAAAGTAGTATTTTTGTCGAAAAGGCAGGATTCAAATCATAAAAAGATGAAATCATAACGTAAAAAAATGACGTGTCATTCCGTAAAACGACACGTCAATTCGTACAAAATCCTCATTATCAAGGCCTATTCACCATTATACATCACGAATTTGAATTGTTGCGAAAAACATTAGGAGTACAATGATGCAAACTTTCGAAGACCCTTCTGAAAGTGGAAAGCGAATTGAAACCCGACTTTTCCGCTATCTCCACCAAAGAATCCTGAGTGGTCAACAAGAGATTCTCCGCATACTTGATTCGGAGATTATTCACATAATCATAAAATGTAAAACCATTCTCCTGGTTAAAGAATCTACTGAGATAAGTACGATTCGTGCCTACCAAACGTGCCACATCCGACAATTTAAGCCTTGGATTAAGGAACAGTTTTTCCTCAATGAACAATTTGTTAACCATCTTGGAGATTTCTCCCTCCAACACGGGAGCATCATGTTCTTCACAACCAGACGGACTAGCAGCATCCTGCAACTCATCCATCACAGACTCATGGCGATACAAGAAGTAGCTCACCACCATCCACGCTATCAATGAGCACAGCATATACAGATTATCGATATTAGCATCAAACATATAGCAACTTATCGTCCACACCACTAGTATGACAAAGAAACTGCTCAATATGCCTCTGAGCCAATGCAGATTGATGTTCTCCTGATAAGAAAACCGCTCCTTGAGCTGGCGCTGATAACGAGCTATCAAGAAGAACATCAACACATAGGTAGCAGTGCCATAAAGAGCACCCAAACCAGCAAGAACATCAAACCAAAAAATCTTACGAGTAAAAGCATACAGGATCAGAGGCAATAAAAATACCGCCTCATGCATAATGCCCTTTCGCCAAGTTAGCCATCCTGGCTTCACCAACTCCATCAAGACGAATGTATAGAAAGGAATGATTACCATATCTATTGCATTCATCAGATACCATACGTTGGAATGTGCGCCAATGCCATCTACGAATAGAAACAAGTCTTTCAGGCACTCCATATCCAATATCGCCATCAGACAAGTGATGAGTCGGGACAGTTTCTCCTTGTTCTTCCGGTAAAACATCCAAACCATCATCGAATAGAACATCACGCACAATCCATATATAAAGAAAGTAATATGCTCCGTCATTTCTTCATCTGGAAATTAAGTTTACCGCCATTCAAAATGTCCGTATGAGATAGCTTGTAACCATCTAACGGCTTATTGTTCAAGCTCATCTTTTGTATATAGAAAGCATCTTTTGATACGCCGTCTGCCGTTAAGACAAACTTCTTGCCATTCTCCAAATTCAGCGTTACCTTGTCGAAACTTGGGGTACCTATATAATAATAAGGTGTACCAGGACAGACAGGGTAAAAGCCGATAGCGGAAAAGACATACCAAGCCGACATCTGCCCGGCATCATCATTGCCCGACAATCCACCAGGAGTATCATTATACTCGGTCTGCAAGATGTGATGCACTCGCTCTTGTGTCTTCTCGGGTGCCCCAGCCACATCATAGAGATAAGCCACCTGATGGCAAGGCTCGTTACCATGCCAATACCATCCATTGTCAAACATCTTGTCTAAACGAGAGATAACTTTCTCATTTCGTTCTATCTTTTCTCCCTCTTTCAGACGTCTCTTCTCTTCCTTGTCTATCAGTTTTTCCGATTTGTCCATCGGTTTGCTATTGCGTATCACCTCGAACAAGCCCTCTGGATTCTGCGGTACATACCAAGTATAGTGGCAGGTAGCCCCCTCGGTGATGTAGCTCTTGCGATGCACCAAGTCCTCGTTGCCTTCCCACTTACCATCCTCGTGTCGGCCGTCAGCCCATCCAGTAATAGGGTTAATGACATTACGCCAATTCTCTGAGCGACGCATCAGCTCATCATAGTCCTCTTGATACTTCTTAGTTTGCGCCTCATCCTTGCAAGATGCGAGCAACGCCTTCGCCATCTGAGCCACAGCATAGTCATCGTATGCATATTCCAAGGTACGAGAGGTCTGCTCGTTGGTATGGAAAGCCTCCTCCACCATATCCTCCAACGGGATGTAACCATTGTCGATATACGACTTGATGGCTCTCCTTCCCTTACCGTCTTGATAATCCTTATAGACGTATGGCGTAGAGAAAGCATTCATGCGCATACCCTCGTAAGCCTTCTCTGCATCAAAGTTGCGAATCCCTTTGACGTAGGCATCCGCCAGAGCTGCACTAGCATGGTCACCTATCATCGCCGCCGTATAACTGTTCCAGCAAGGGAAGATAGGCATCCATCCTCCCTCCTTGTACATCTGCACCAAAGATTGCATCATCTCCCCCGACATCTTCGGGGTGATAAGACTGTAGAGAGGAAGCTCGGCACGATAGATATCCCACATCGAGAAGTCGCCATATTTCTTGAAGTTTGCATAGGCTGGAACAGCATAGCCCTTGGAGCTAAGGGTTGCGCCCCCCATTTTGAGGACTCCTGTGGAAAACTCAGGATAGTCGCCATCGACATCACTCATCTCGTGAGGGAGGAAAGAGGCACGATAGAGCGCACCATAGAATTGGTTGACCTTCGCCGTATCCCGGCTCTCCACGTCGATGGTGTGCAGACGGTCGCACCATAGTCCAGCTGCATACTCCATCATACTATTGAAATCCAATCCTCCATACATATAATTCTCTCCATTAAGATTGGCCAAGGCATTTTCTCGACTGGTGAAAGAAGTGCCCGACATCCATTCCATCGCCTTTCCAGCCTTACCTCTGAAGGTGAGCCAAGCACCAATACGTGGTTTACCTTGCATCTTCAAGCCACGAAGTATCTTGTTTTCTCCTTCAAAGACACCATAATCTACCAAGTCCTTGGGGTCATAAGCCAACACGAAATGCCCGCTGAAACCTGCAGGCTTTCCCCATCCCTGGTAGATGCGATGCACAGGATTGTAGCCATAGACCACATGATTGATGGTGTCAATCTCGATGTAGCCCTGTCCCTCATCACTGTTTGGATTAATGACCAAATGCACCAACTCATCCTTGTCGGGAGTCACCCGAAGGATGGAAGTATGACTCAGAGCCGTCATCTCTGCCTTGAGATGTTCATCCTTGAGATTCACCGCATAATAATGAGGATGAGAGACCTCATCTGCATGGCTAAACGGCGTAGCACGCTGCTCGGGCTGCAAACGAAGTTTACCGCCTAGAGCTGCCACCGTGAAGGAGCCATAATCCTGTGTACATCCTCCCACTAGCCAATGGCTGCAACGGAAACCTTGTAGCTGAGTATCCTTATAATAATAAGGTGCAATGCACTTCTGCTCTGTATCTTGTGTCTGCGGGGTCCAGAAATTCTGTCCGTTTGGTACGAGCACGGCAGGAAGAGTCTGTCCGTGCTCCTCGCTTCCCTTGCCAAACATACCTGCGGTCTGGGTGTTAGCTTGCGCCGTACCCACCATCGTATTGATGGCGTTGAGCTGGCGGATATGCTCCAAGTTGTGGATGCGCTCATGCATTTCCTGTTTCCAACTGTTCCAAGAATAGTAGCGAGTGCCATAGATTACCTGCCCCACAGGCGAGAGCTTGATGTCACGCTCATTGAGCATAAACTTCACCAACACACTATCCTGCGGATTCTTATAAAATATCATCTGTAGATTAGCTGCCATCGGAACCACACGGTCCATCTTATCCACCTCATCGCCTAACACTACAGAAGACTCCTCTTCTCTGGCTCCAGCAGGAGGCAAAGTAACATCAAAGAGAAGGGACAACAGACGATAGAGTGCCGTATCGTGACCAAAGCGCAAAGTAGCCGAAGACTTTTCCGAAGCCAATGCTGCATCAGCCTCAGCCTCTATGTTCTGCCAAAGCGAGATGGCACATCGGGCAGGTATCTCCTCATTGGTAGCCTCGCTTCCATTATTGATGGTCATCCTGCGGTTGTTGGCTTCATAGAAGGCACGGAACTCATCATCCGTAAAGAGTGCATTCAGCCCGTCCTCTATATCCTGCGGATAAGAAGGGAAATTCAAACCTACATCTTGGATAGACGAAGTTACTGCTTGCATCTCCCCCATCAACTTCAGCGGTTCATCTACTTTACGGATGTCCTTGAAGAGTTGATGCAGAAATCTATCTGGCGACACCTGCGCCACGACATTCGTTCGTTTCTCCAAAGCCTTGATTTCGGGCGACACGTATGC
>DBLF01000054.1:16145-16368 GCA_002297965.1 Candidatus Segatella papionis | reverse complement strand
CTTTCGATCAATTGACCTTCACAGTAAAGGGTGATGCCAATATTGTAGCTGTGGATAATGGCAATATAGCATCCGATGAGCTTCATATCGGCAAGACTCAGTTAGAGAAGACCGCCCAGCGTTCTCTCTTCCAAGGCTCTGCCCTCGTGATATTGCGTGCCGGCAATAAGTCAGGAAAGGTAGAACTGAATGTCGCTGGCGAGAATCTGAAAGCGAAGAGAGT
>DBLF01000054.1:13122-16070 GCA_002297965.1 Candidatus Segatella papionis | reverse complement strand
ACGACCTTTTGTCATTTATTGAATTTCTTTTTAAACCATTGGTTGAATGCCACGTAGGCACTGATTTCTTCTTGATGCTGAGGCTCAGCGAAAGTCAAGGCATTGCCCGATGAGTCGCCGTGCTGGTCAGGGAAGATAATCATAAGGTTGGTTCCTTGGAAGAACTTGGTGATTTCTTCTGGCAATCGTTCCAACGCAGTTTTGTGAGATACCGTTCCCTTACGGGCTGTGATGATGACCAACATGTGGTCGTTGGATATTTGGGTGGCGATGCGAGGCATCTCGTTCCAATGTTTCATCAGTGTGTAGTCGGCACGCACCTCGTGGTGGCGATTGGTGATATACTCATTGACGAGCGCCAAGGTCTCCTCTCTGCCATGAAATTGGATACGGCAATCTAGGTTACCTGCCAGTCGAGACAAGCGTTCTACCCAACGATAGAATCCTGGTTCAAACTCAGCTCTCGAAGGCACTACTACCTGTATTCTTCGCAGGGTGTTGAGCGGCTGCTTGATGCGTGCCATAATGATTTGTCGGCTCAATCCATTGAAGAGGCTCTGGTGGAACTCGCCCCAGAACTTAGGCGAAATCTCTGGGTGCATGTGCATACCAATGATAATCTCCGAACATTGGAACTCGTTGAAGGCATGCTTGATGCCGTTGGCGATGTTGGCGGCAATGCGAACTTGAGTTTGGGTCATCACGTCGGTGGCTGCCGCAAGTTGGCTGCAGTGGTCGAGGAGTTGGCGACCCTGGTCTTGGTTGTATCGCATGTCCTTGTCGTCATATACCACGTTCAGACAAACCAGTCCACGGTTCAGTTTCTGATTGCGTACCAAGAAGGCGAGGCTCATCAAATTGTCGGCATACTCCGGATATTTCACAGGGATGAGAATCTTCTCGTCGTTCGCCTTCTTGTCGTCCTCGGCGTCTGGCAGTTCCTTGTCTCTAAGGATAATCTTGCGCGAACTCCAGTCGGTGAGCAAGGAGGAGATGATACAGGTGCAGAGAATCATCATCACCACGCCGTTGAGCATATCGTCGTTGACGAGGTAAGTGTTCGGACCTATCAAAATATGCATTCCCACCATCACCATGGCGATACTGCCAGCGGCATGGGCGGAAGTCAAGCCAAACATCATGTGACCTGATGACAGGGGCAATCGGAAACCGAAGCAGGCGGCATAGGCGGCTATAGCCTTTCCCAAGGTTCCGAAGAACACGATGCAGAACACCACCCAGAGGATGTGACCGCCCTGAAAGAGCAAACCGACATTGATGAGCATGCCCACACCTATCAAGAAGTAAGGGATGAAGAGGGCATTGCCCGTAAACTCCAGTCGGTTCATCAGTGGAGACACGTGGGGAATGTATCTATTTAATATCAATCCTGCAAAGAAGGCTCCGAAAACGCCCTCGATGCCTACCGTCTGTGATAGCGCCGCACTCATAAAGAGCATCGCCATCACGAAGATGAATTGCATCACGGCATCACTGTATCTACGCAAGAACCAGCGTGTCAACCTCGGAATCAGGAATATCATGAATCCGCAATAGGCGGCAAACTTAGCTGTGAACAATACCCAGAACAAAACGCCATCGTGCTTGGAGAACGAGGCGACGAGACCTGCCAGCATGATGAGCGAAATCAAGAGCGAGAGCATACTCGACCCCACGCTCAAGGTAACGCTCGGTTTCTGTTGCAGACCATATCGTGCCACGATAGGGTAAGCTATCAGGGTATTGGAAGCCATGATGCAACTCAGCAGCATCGAAGCCTTGGCGGAGTAATGGAGCAGCCAAACACTCATGCCGAAGGTAAGGATGAAAGGGATGAAGCAAGTGAGCAGTCCATAGATGAGCAGACGGCTCTTGTTTTTCTTCATGCCCTCCATGTCCATCTCCAGGGCTGCGAGGAACATGATGTAATAGAGCCCCACCTTGCCAAAAAGTTCGAACGATGCGTCGCGCTCCAGGATATTCAGTCCATATTTGCCCACGAGCACGCCAGCCAGCACCATTCCGATGATGTGGGGGATGCGGAGCTTGCCCATGATGATAGGGGCAAAGAGGATGATGAGAAGCACTACGAAGAAGATCAACGTAGGGTCGGTTATCGGGAAGTATTCGGCAATATTTATCATTGGCTTTCTTTATTTTTATTTTGGCAGAAATGAAGCCAAACAAGTGAATTCTTCACTTTTCGTTCTTCACTCTTCGCTTTTTGTTGTGCAAAGGTACGAATAATTCTTAAAAGAGCCAAGTTTTTGGGCTCTTTATTCTATCATTCGAAGCACTTCTTTATTCTATCATTCGAAGCACTTCTTTATTCTGTCATTCAAAGCACTTCTTTATTCTATCATTCTTCTGTGAGTCGGAGTGCCTCGGCTGTAAGGAAAGCCTTGATGTCGCTATAAGGAACCACGAATGATACCATTCCCATGGCGTAAGGACCTATCTCGTATTGCTGGTAGATGAAGTGTACGCCGTCTTTCGCCAGGTAAGGAGCATACTTAGGGAGCGGGATGATTCCCTTTTCGATGAAGAGATAGTCTGATAAGTTTTTCTCGGTGACGTCCTTCTCGCCTTGAGCCTTGAAGTATCGCAGCACGCCCTTGCGGAGAATAGGCTGGAGAGCTTTCACCTGGGTGGTGTCCACGGTCTCCTTCAGCACCTTGCCTGTAGCCTTGTCGATGTTGACAGAGTAGTCGCTTGCCGAACCGTGCGCTCCTCCTAAGAAAGCGTAGGTGTTGCTATTATATATAAGGTAATGTGCCGTTTCGCCAGTCTTGCGAATATTTGCCTCGTAGCACATGTGTATCTCGGCATCGCCGCTATACTGCTTGATTTCCTTCAGTTCGTTTTCCAAATACTGATAATTGCTATTGCCGAAGAAATCGACCAATTCCTTTCCTTTTTCCAAGGTTCCTTCTTTGTCGCCTTGCTTG
>DBLF01000054.1:11669-13078 GCA_002297965.1 Candidatus Segatella papionis | reverse complement strand
GAGGCTTCCCTTGAATTTAGGGTTCTTCTGGGTGGTAGGTTCATCGCTGATTCCTGGCAAGTGGAGGTCGCTCAGTTCTTGAGCGATATACTTTCTTACGGCAATGTCGAGGTCGTTGTCGCCCGAAGGATAGTCTATCACGATATGGCTGGTAATGGTGGAATCCTTGGATGCATTCGTAAACTGGATGCTGTCGGTGGCAAACAGCTTCTCAGCTGTCGAGGTGGAATCCACGCTATCCGTCTGCACCTCTTCTGTCGCAGCCTTGGTAGTGGCTGATTTACAGCTCCCCAATGCAGTCAGCAAGCAGGAAGCCAACACTATAAAAGTATAATTTCTAATTCTGTTCATATCCGTCAATGTTAGATGTTTTGTAACTCGTTGCAAAGTTAGTAAAAATATGGGAAGTGCGGCTCTTTTTCGAGCATTTTCTTTGCTGTTATCGTTATTTTTCATAACTTTGCCGAAAAATGCGAGTAATATGAAATATCCAGTAGGAGTACAGACGTTTGACAAGATTATAGAGGGAGGCTTCTCTTATGTAGACAAGACAGCCCTTGTATATAAATTGGCGCATTATCAGGCTGTTATGTACACCATCTTTGCGATGTTGGGGACGGATATTACCCCCGAACTTCCCACTTCTGATGGAAGGATAGATATGGTGCTGAAAACTTCTGATAGCATTTATATCTTTGAGTTGAAATATGGCAAGGATGCCGCTGTCGCTTTGAAGCAAATAGAGGACAAAAAATATGCAGCCACCTTTAAGGACGATAAGCGCAAGAAGGTGTTGGTGGGCATCAACTTCTCGGAAGATAGTAGGACGATTGATGACTGGAAACTGCATATTCTTGCAGAAAAGTAAGCAAAAATGAGAAAAATGCAGCAAAAAGCAATATTTCTTTGCTTTTTATGCTAGATTTAACAGAAAAAGTCTTAACTTTGCAGCGGATTTGAGAAGATTAGGCATCGTTAATCGCAAATGATGGCGAGCTACGGGCTAAAGAAAGATCTTTTCTCTTCCAAAAGTAAAGTACACTTATAACAACTTTTAAATTAAAAAGATCGATTATGAAAGTAGCAATTGTTGGTGCAAGTGGCGCAGTAGGACAGGAATTCTTGCGCATCCTTGCTGAGAGAAACTTCCCTATGGATGATTTGGTGTTGTTTGGTTCTGAGCGTTCTGCCGGACGAAAATACAACTTCAAGGGAAAGGACTATGAGGTCAAACTTTTGCAGCATAACGATGACTTTAAAGATGTCGATATCGCCTTCACATCTGCTGGTGGTGGCACCTCCGAGGAGTTTGCCGAGACCATCACTAAGTATGGTGCCGTGATGATAGATAACTCTAGCGCATTCCGTATGTGCGACGACGTGCCTTTGGTTGTGCCTGAGGTGAATGC
>DBLF01000054.1:0-11585 GCA_002297965.1 Candidatus Segatella papionis | reverse complement strand
GTCGTGTTGAAGCCTATCGATGACTTGAGCCATATCAAGAAGATTCACATCGCTTCTTACCAGAGTGCATCAGGCGCTGGCGCCGCTGCCATGGCTGAGCTTCAGCAGCAGTACAAGGACCTCGTGGAGACTGGCAAGACAGACCATATCAATAAGTTCCCTCATCAGTTGGCTTACAATGTCATCCCTCAGATTGACAAGATGACTCCTAACGACTATACCAAGGAGGAGATGAAGATGTACAACGAGACTCGCAAGATTATGCACTCTGATGTTCGCACCAGTGCAACTTGTGTGCGTGTATCTTCTCTTCGTTCTCACTCAGAGAGTGTATGGTTCGAGACAGAGAAGCCATTGACCGTAGAGGAAATCCGTAAGGCTTTGGAGGCTGCTCCTGGCGTAACTGTAAAGGACGATGCCCAGAACTACGTTTATCCAATGCCATTGGAGAGCGCAGGCAAGGACGATGTCTATGTAGGTCGTATCCGTAAGGACTTGGCCGATGACAACGGCAATACTTTGTGGCTCACTGGCGACCAGATTCGCAAGGGTGCTGCCTTGAACGCTGTTCAGATTGCAGAGTACCTTATCAAGGTTGGTAATGTAAAGTAATTGCATGAAAGAAAGAATCGAACAATTGCTTTGGGAAATGAACCGAGGCATTTTTGAGAAAGAAACAGAAATATCGCTCTCGCTCCTTGCCGCTATGGCAGGCGAGAGCGTTATTCTTTTAGGACCTCCGGGAGTGGCGAAGAGTATGGTGGCTCGCCAGTTGAAGACCGCTTTCAAGGATGCAAAGAGCTTTGAGTATCTGATGTCTCGTTTCTCCACCCCCGATGAGATATTCGGACCAGTGAGCATTCAGAAGTTGAAGACTTCGGATACTTACGAGCGTGCGGTGGATGGATATTTGCCCACGGCAGATGTCGTCTTCCTCGATGAGATTTGGAAGGCGGGACCAGCCATTCAGAACACCCTCCTCACCGTTATCAACGAAAAGATTTTCCGCAATGGCAATCGAGAGATGCATCTTCCCTTGAAGCTCCTCGTGGCTGCAAGCAATGAGTTGCCAGCCAAGGGCGAGGGGTTGGAGGCTCTTTGGGACCGATTCGTGATTCGCATCGAGAGCAGACCGATCAAACAGGAGAAGAACTTCCGGGCGATGCTGTTGGATTCGAATGTGTCTCACACGGATCTCACAGATTTCACGGATGAAGCTTTTGCTATGTCCAAGAAGTCATCTGTACAGCAAAAGGCAATGGAGTTAGAAACATCAGAAAGAGATTTGTTTGCTTCTGAGATTACAAAGAAAAAATCCGTGAGATCAGTGAGATCCGTGTGCGATATAAGAATATCCCCAGAGGAGTATGCCGAATGGTCGAATCAAATCAGCGAGATAGGAGTGAGCGAGGCGGTGCTCGATGCCATATCCAGCATCCGCAAGAGTTTAAGAGCCGTGAATGTGGATGAGGCTGCTGAGCGCAGGAACATCTATGTGAGTGATAGACGATGGAAGAACATCGTTCGCTTGCTTCGTACTTCTGCCTTTATGCAAGACCGTGAAGAAGTGGCGATATGCGACCTCCTGCCTATCTATCATTGTCTTTGGCAAGAGCCAGAGGAGCGGGATGCCATCCGCAATATCGTGATTCGTGCGCTTTTCGCTCCATTTGCCGACAAACTTGTGGAGATGAAGAATGCCCTTGCCGAGGACATCAAGTATCATCGCATTCGCAAGAACCCTGATGATGGTAGGGACTATGAGGGAGAAATCGAGTCGCTGTCCGATGGCTTGACTTCCTTGGAACGACAGTTGGGCGACAATCTCTTTGCCTCTTCCGACGACAAGGCAGAGATTTCCGCTTATCTCCGAGACTTCTATAAGGAACTTGCCTTTACTCGTCAGGATACGATGAAGCTATATGCCGACTAAGCATAGATAAGTATAGAGCTGAAAGGGAAACAATGATAAAAGGAAAAACAATAAATAAAAGGAGAGGGCAATGATGGATAATAAGGCAAATGATTTCTTTCTCCATTCCAACGAGGTGAACCACATCTCCAAGGAGGATTATGGCAAGATAGAATTGTTGGTGAATGCGGCAAAGGCTTTTGCTCGCAGCACCTACCAGTGTGTTTATATCATCGACTATTTTCACCAAGACTTTATCTATGCCTCCGATAATCTGGCTTATCTTTGTGGCTTGCAACCAGAACAATTCTTGGAGGCTGGCTATCAGATGTATATCGACCATGTGCCAGAAGATGATTTGCAAATGTTACTGGAAGTGAACAAGAAGGGATTTGATTTCTTCAATGAGTTGCCTGTGGAGGACAGGTTGGAATATACCATCTCGTATGATTTTCATCTCCTTAATGGTAGGCAGAGCCGACTCATCCATCATCATCTCACTCCGATTCTCCTTACCGATGACGGAAGAATTTGGCTTGCCCTCTGCACCATGTCATTGGCAGCAACCGATGAGCCTGGTCACATCATCATACAGAAGAATGGAGAGCGTGCGTATTTCGAGTATTCCACACTGAAACACAAGTGGAAGAAGAAAGAAGGTGTAACCTTGAGCGAGACCGAGAGAGAAGTGTTGAGGTTGTCTGCCCAAGGCTACACGATGAATGACATTGCCGATAGAATGTGCAAGTCGGTGGATACCATCAAAGCTTGCAAGCGAAATCTCTTCGCCAAGTTGGGTGTGAAGAATATTGCCGAAGCCTTGTTTCATGCTACAAACTATCAGTTGCTATAAGTACTCATCCCTTTTGCTGATAGAAAAGGATGAGTCATCTATTCATTATATATCTTCCAATAAGGACGAGAGATAGAACTTCGGAAAGTATTTCACCTCTTTGCCTTCCGCCAGATTTTGGAGAATGTTGACGCAATAGCCGGCGGCAATCCAGGCTCCAACATTCTCTTGTGGAAAGAGATGTTTGGAATCTTCCATGTCTTCAGCCTGATTCATTGCTTTCGCCTTTTCGATCAGCTCGTCTATCCAAGGCACGGGCATCTGCCAAAACTTGCCATATTGCGAAATATACTTGCCAAGGTTTCTGCGGAATGCCGAAGTCTCGTTTAGATTTCTCTTCATGACTTCGCTAAAGGGATAACCCTTGGGCTTTTCGACGGCGAGGAATGCAGCCTTGCCAAGATTGATGGCATGGATCACCGTGATACCCATCGCCTTGCATTTCTCATCGAAAGCAAAGGAGGCTTTCGTATCGTGCAAGGTGGCATTCACGGCATATTGAATGCCCGTCAAGTCGCATTCTTCCACATCTTCCATCTTCAGCGCATCTTTTTCGAGGCGTGAGATATGGAAGTCGGTGCTGTTGCTAGGAGCATCGACTGTCGCTGTTTCGTGCAAGGCACAGGAGGCTATCAAGCCTCCCATGTCTGCACCTGCTATGATAATATTCACTTGATAATTCATCATTTGCGATGGTTTTACATTCTGTTCTTTTGTTCTTGTCCAGCACCTGTTCCCTTGTACTTGCTTCTTGTAGTGTTGAACTTATATCGTATAGTAAGAGACACTTTACTTGTTGACAGTCCATCATACACCATTTCCTTTATTTTGCCAAAATGAGCAATCATGTGGCTATCGTTTGTCCCGAACAAATCATAGATGAAGAGCTGGAATGACAAACGGTTTTTCAAGCAAGCCTTGTACACAGAAACATTCGTGCAAAACATCGGCTTGTACAAATACTGATTCTGCTCATTACCTTTTGTTATATACGACATCATCCACGTGAACATTCCCAACTAGGTGTTGAAGGTGTTGTTGAACCGGAACGAAGCCATAGGCTTGTTGAGCGATTTGCCGTCATGAGTTTCCATGTTGAACCATTGTTTGTCAACGGACGCTGTAAACGAAGGATGCCAAATGCCAAACGAAGGACGCAAGTTGATGGATGCTTCCAAATCATTGTATGCATTTTCGTTCACAGGCTTCATCAGACCTATTGCTGGATTATCCTTATAAGTTTCAACAGATGGCATGATGGGGTGAGAAGTGTGACTATAGGTCATGTCGAATGTCAACCATTTGTAAGCTAACTCATAGTTGAGGTTTCTGCTTATCTGAGATACCAGAAATGGATTTCCCGTTTCATACGTGTACCGGTTGTCATACTGAATGCCACTGCGCAAATTATGATAGGAAGGACGATTAATGTCGGCTGCATAGTTCAGCTGCATCTGCACTTTTCCAACAGGTATCGATAAACTGAGCGATGGAAACCAGTTGCCATACGACTTGCTTTGTCCTGGCATATACTTACCATATTCATAGTAATTGAAGTCGATGTACTCGTATCTCATACCTGCCTCAAAACTCAGATCACCGAAATCTCTTGAATAGGTCAAGAATGAAGATGTCATGCTTTCTGTGATACGGTTGTTGTCATCCGATACTAAGTTAGTTGGCATCATCTGATATTTAGAAGTACGATGGGTATTGGAATACTCGCCACCCAAAGACAACTCACCACCCAGTAAAGGGTAGGAAAATACTAGTTTGGAAGCGAGCAAATGATAGTTCTTGTCGGTCAAGCTATGAGCCGTTTGACTTTGTGCATCCTTCCCAACTTCCTGATATAGTTCTTTGGTGATGTCATTCTCGTTGTTTTTTGACCATAGCCAGTCGGTATTGAAGTCAATGTTCAGTTTACCAATCTTTCCAACGTAGTAAACATTGCTTGAAAGAGTACTCTTCTGCTTGAAGAAATCTGCCTGGCTGTTGGAGCTTTCCGTCTGTTCTTCATTTTGCCATATCGAGGTGTTCATGTTGCCATCCCACGATTCTTTTGGATTTCTCAAGAAACCAAAGTTGGCACCGATAGAATTGTTGGCATCCAGCTGGTAGCTTGCGTCCAGGCGAAAGTTCATGGCTTCTATGATCCCAGTTTGCCGTATCTCACCCTTTTGGTTCCAGGTCTTGTCTAGAAAAGTCTTCTGTTGCAGGTCTTTATCGTCAGGCTGGTATTGTCTTGCTCCAAAAGCATATGCACCCAGTTCCAAGCCATTCTTGCGATAGCTCATGTTCAATTGGCTGAAACCACCGAAGTTCTTCTTTTCATCATATTCCCCTGTTGTCGAAGCGTCGAATCCGAAGCCTTCACCTTGCATCTTCTTTGTTGTGATACGAATGACAGCTTTTGTACTTGCGGCATAGCGAGCACCAGGGTTGGTGATAACTTCTACGGATTTGATGTTATCGGAGTGCAAACGGTCGAGTTCGCTTTTGTCTCTCATCTGTCGGCCATTGATGTAGATGACAGGTTCTCCACGTCCGAATACCTTGATGCTGCCGTTCTGTGCCGAAACATTTGGAATGCGGTCGAGCAAGTTCTCCATTGTGCCTGCTTTTTCGAGTACAGAGCCAGCTATGGTCGTTGTCATTCCGCCATTCTTCAAAATGGTCTTTGGCAAGGATGATTTCACCACTACTTCGCCGAGCATCTTGCTGTCCTCTTCTATCGTGATGACACCCACGTTCTCACCAGTGCAATCCTTGCAGATGGTCTTGTAGCCCACGGATGTTACTTTAATGATTCCACCATTGCATGAAGAGTCGATGGAGAAGCGTCCATCCTCTCCACTCACAGCTCCCTTGACGAAAGCGGAGTCCTGTCGGTTCAATAGCACGACATTGGCAAAAGCTAAAGGCTCGCCCTTGGCATCCACCACTTTTCCTGTGATATTCTGTGCCATCATCGAGGTCATTGTCGAGAGGCATAAAGCTGTTGTAAAAAATACTTTCTTGTTCATATTTCTACTATTTTGATTTCTTATTTGTTTTGATTTCTGATGCAAAAGTATAGTAAGAGGGCGAAAAGCCTTTGACACAAAAGTGTATTTCTGAGGTTTGCGGCAGAAATATTACACTTTTGTGTATGGGAAGTGGGGGGTATAGAATATTCTTGTAGCTATTGTAAAATAGTTATCGAACGTTAAATCTTGGAAAAACGGACAAAATAGGTTGATTTTACCTTGGAAAAACGGGCAAAATATAGTAAATTTGCCTTGGAAAAGCGGACAAAATGAGTTCGATTTGTATTGGAAAAACGGACAAAGATATGATTAAACGTAAGATAGACAGATACTTAGAGCGATTTTTTAAGCAAAATAAAAAAGCATTGTTGCTTACAGGAGCCAGGCAGATAGGGAAAACTTTTTCTATCCGATGCTTCGGACATGAGCATTTCGAACATTTTGTGGAAATCAACTTTATTGAAAATCCTAACTTGATTAGTGTTTTCAGCAAGGCAACGAGTAGCCAAGACATATTGTTGCGTTTATCCACAATAACGAAACAAAGCCTTGTCAAGGGGAAGACACTAATTTGACAGAATACCTGCCGAACTTGATGCCAAGAACAAGCGTTTCATTCTCAAAAACTTAAATGAGAATCTGAAGTTCTCACGTTACCAAAATAGTTTCTTATGGCTTAAGGATGCAGGAGTAGCCCTGCCTGTTTACAATGTTGAGGAACCGATGGTACCATTGATACTCTCCAACAGTCGCAATCTGTTCAAGTTGTTCATGGGTGACATAGGTCTTTTGGCGAGTCTCTATGCCGATGGCATTCAGCTTAAGATACTCGACAACGATCCTTCTATCAATTTTGGTTCCGTATATGAGAATGCCGTAGCTCAGGAGTTATGTGCCCATGGCTTTCCTTTATATTATTACAATAGCAAACGACAGGGGGAGTTGGATTTTGTGATAGAGCAAAATGGTGAGGTCTTGCCGATAGAGGTGAAATCGGGCAAGGATTATGAGCGCCATAAGGCTCTGTCCAATGTGCTGAGTTCCACGACCTATAAGATTCCAAAAGGGTATGTGCTATGCAATGATAATGTGAAGCAAGTGGGTAAGGTTACTTATCTTCCTATTTACATGACTATGTTCATCCAAAAAGAGCAGCCACTCCCGACCAGCTATAAGATAGATTTGACGGGATTGGCTTAGCAATACTTGACGGTGAGAACACCTTCCGTCTTTCCTCGCTCATGGTTGAAGTAATCGTCTATGACCTCCTCGAACTTAGTCAATATGTCTCGATTTTGAATTCGTGGAGACGTAAATTGGCGATGATAGAAAATGTTGCAATAGTCGAGTATCATCTTGAGATGGTCAAGGACTAATTCCTTGAATTCTTCATCGGCTTCATCATTGGCGAAAGCAAAGTGCGTTTCTCTTTTTTACGGCATTGACTTTGGCGCAATATTCGCTAATGTGATGATATGGGCGTATTTCTTCCATGACTTTTAGATATTTGCTTTGTTTATTTTCGCTTGCAAAATTACATAAAAAATAAGAATAAATAGTTCTTCTGCTTAAAAATCATATAAAAAAGTGCTTTGAGTTGTTCTTTCTGTGAAATTCGTACATGCTTTTTAGAAGAAAACCCTTACTTTTGCAGTCGGAATTTTACTAATTTACAAAACAAACTACAAACAAAACAGGACAAACATGAAAACGAAATCTATGATTGTGGGATTGGCTTGTGTTGCCTCATTCCTCAGTTTGAACGTGTCGGCTTCCTCTTTGCAAGATGCAAATGGTGGCGTTACTTCATCTATCGAACAAAGAAGAGTCTCTCTTCGTGACAGTATCTTGAGCAATATCTCTGGAGCGAAGATAGCCTCCAAGACGTTGCTTATCCAAAAGTTTGGCGCCAAGAATGATGGCAAGGCAGATTGTCGTGCGGCCTTCTTGAAGGCTATCAAGAAGGCTTCGGCGATGAAAGGCGGAAAAGTTCTGGTTCCTGCAGGTACTTATTATATCAAGGGACCTATCGTTTTGCAAAGCAATGTGTGCTTGGAACTCCAGAAGGGTGCTACCCTAAAGTTTGCCCCAGAGGAGAAATTCTATCCGGTGGTAAACACCAGTTGGGAGGGAACTTTCCTCTACAATTATTCTCCGCTCATTTACGGCTATGGTTTGCACGATGTCTCCATTATCGGCGAGGGAACCATCGATGGCAATGCCATGACCACCTTTGCTAAGTGGAAACCTAACCAGAAGAAGGCACAGCTGTTGAGCCGTAAGATGAACCATGAGGAAGTGCCCGTGGGTGAACGTAAGTTTGGCGATGGCTATTGGCTTCGTCCTCAGCTCGTGCAACTCTATAATTGTCAAGGTATCACCCTCGAAGGTGTCAAGATAACCAATTCTCCATTCTGGTGCATCCATCTCTTGAAGAGCGAGAACATCATCTGCCGCAACTTGCGCTATGATGCCAAACTCATCAATAATGATGGCATCGACCCAGAGTGTTCTCGCAATATCCTCATCGAGGGCGTGGCTTTCGACAATGGCGATGACAACGTGGCTATCAAGAGCGGCCGTGACAATGACGGATGGAATGCTCATTCGCCATCCGAGAACATCATCATCCGCAACTGCCATTTCAAGGGATTGCACGCCGTGGTCATCGGTAGCGAGATGTCTTCGGGAGTAAGAAACGTTATCGTGGAGAACTGCGACTATGCTGGCTATTGTAAGCGTGGCATCTTTATCAAGACCAACCCAGACCGTGGCGGTTTCGTGGAGAATGTCTATGTGAACAACTGTACCTTTGGCGATGTGGAAGACCTCTTCTATGTGACCAGCCGATATGCTGGCGAGGGACAGGACAACAACCACTTCTCTACTGTCAGAAACATTTTTGTGGATGGATTGAAATGTAATAATGTGAGTGCCTCAGCCCTTGTTTTGCAAGGAACTGAGGCAAAGCCTGTGACCAACGTAACCTTCGACCATATCGAGGTGGGCGATGCGAAGACAGGCATCAGTTTCGAGAATGTGCAGGGTGTGAACATGGGCGAGTGCTTGATTGGGAAGAAAGCAGGTACGCCAACACAGGATACTCCGCAGGATAAGGTGTTTGAAAGGAGCAATAAGTAACTCCATTATCGGCTTTTTATGAAGACTTCCTTCTCTACGTACCCATCGAATCCTACACTCATGTCTGCACCATTCTCTCTGAAGGCAGCAAGCAGCTCTTCTTGCTCATCGGGGGTGAGCAGCAAGTCGCCTCGCTTGGCACGATACCAGGAGGTCTCGTTCATAAACGATACGCAGGTCCAGAAGTAATGGCTGTTGCACTTGGGGAGGGTCTCGTAGATGGCTTTGAATCCACGAGCCATTCGCTGCTTCACGGGAGTGAGGTAATTCTCGCAACCCTCGTCGGATGTCGTAAACTTAGAGGTGTTCAGAATGGTGAAACTCTCCTTCTCGGCTTGCGCCTTGAGATAGGCGGCATAGCGGATACAGGTACTGCTCTTCTTGCAAGATGCCAATGGGCATGCTGCGTAATCCAAAATGGAATCTTTCTTGATGTTCTTTACTTTATACATATCTTATATTTTTAGAGTTTATAATTTTTATTGGTGATGTTTATAAAATGATGAGGCGATGTATATAAAATGATGAGGCGATGTAGCTGGCGCAATAAGGCTACGTTTCAGAGACTGTCTGCCGAAGACAGTCAGCCTGTCGCGCCGAGACAGGGTAACTGTCCTAGCTGGATAGTCTCTGCAATCTCCCGACGAGCAGTTTGCAATCTCCCGCTTGCTAGTTGAATAGCAAGGGGGCTTTTTGACCGCACACTGCACGATATGATAGCTAACTTGTTGACTAGTAGATGGTATGGTGCTGTGCAGTGTTGCGCTAACACCGCACTCCCTCCGCACAACACCGCACTATTTCATTCTCACCGCAAATCATCGATTACGCCGAAATCTTATGCTTGATTTTCAGCAGATAAGCTCTGCCCTTGTTGGTTCGCTTGGTGATGCAGCCCATGTACTTCATGCTCTGTCCGATGCGAATCTTGGTCTGATGGTTGGTGGCAAGGGTAGGGTACTGCTTGCGGAGACACTGGAAGATGTCGTTCATGATGAGCCACTTGGCATCCTCCTCCTGTTCCGCTATCTGGAAGCAAGCCTTGAGCATCGTGTCCATGTCGTCGGTCTTGAAGTAGGGGAGATTGCTCTCCTGGATGCGAGCCACCTCGTCGTTGCTGAACCAATAAGGTGTCTTCTGCTCCCTCAACTCAAAGAGCACCTGGGCATAGAGTTGCTCATAGTCGATGGGCGAACCATTGTCGACGAATTTGCCGGCTGGTATTCGGATGCAGATGTATCGGCGGCTTCCCGTGGTGTCGCAGAGCGGATGCTCATCGTTGGTGGTCGCCAGGAAAGAGGCGTATCGAGGACGGTCTTCCTGGCTCTTTCCGAAGATAGGGCGACCGTTCACCTTCACCTTGGAGAGGGTTTGCTTGAGTTTGCCTTGTTGAGAAGGTCCCATGTTAGCAAGTTCGTCGATGTTGACGAAGAGGTTGTGGGTAAGTGCCATGTCCGAGTCGAACTTGTTGGCAAAGTTGATGTGGTCGAGGAAGTACTGGCGCAACATTTCGGGTAGGAGGCGGTTGGCGAAAGTACTCTTTCCGCAACCCTGTTGCCCGATGAAGATAGGAGTAATCTCATTGCCGTGGAGCATATCCATGTGGAGCCAGTGAGCCACGGCAGAGCGAAGCCAAGTAGCACACCAGTTTAGCTGTTCGCTCGTAATGCCGGGGATGCGACCGAAGAGTTCCGCCACATGATTTCTGCCATCCCACTGAGGCAAGGCTTCGAGGAAATCCTTGATAGGGTCGTAGGCAGGTACTGCCATGCTCTCCAGGTATTCCTCGATGTCGTTTCGAGGGGATGATTTGCCGCCGATGCCGAGCTTCTTGGCACGGCGAACGAGCGAATTGAAGTCCTCCTTGGTGAAGACCTGCCACTTTTTCTCAATTTCCAAGCCCTCATCTTGGGTTTTCAAGTCTTTATCTACAGCTTTCAAGTCTTCATCTATAGCCTTCGAGTCTTCGTCCACTTCCTTCAAGTCCTCAGTGTATTCCGCCTTGTTCTTTGTGTTGTCCTCCTCTTCTGGGTGGATGATGGCAAACTCTGTCTTGCCGTTCAAGAGATTACGGCGAAAGGCATAATTCTCTTCCAAGAAGCTCTCTACGAGATAAATAACAGAACCATTCATTTCTTCTTTCATGATTGTAATACGATTTAAATTGTTAATAAATAGAGTTGTGTGGTCGGCGTGCGGTCTTCGTGCGGTGTTATCGGCCGACAGCACTTCGTAAGATGCAGTATAATAGGTAGTTATACGCATCTTGTGCGGTGTGCGGTCTATTTCGACATCTTTGCCTCCTCTTTGCGTCTTTCGTCGCTTTCCGTTTGCTTTCCGTCGCCTTCCGTTTGCAAAGATAATAAATGGAGTAGGGGTAATGCAAGTTTTCCCATGTGATTTCATGGGATAACGGAGCATTTTGGGAAAAAATCGGGGTTACGTGGGAAAAGTTGTGGGAAAATTTCTACTTATATTTGAAAATGGTATCATTCTTTAACTTTCTTTATCGCCCTTTCGGTCACAAATGTGGCCAAATGTTATCCCTGAATCACCGTATCTTTGCAATGTCATAAGGAGACAATGACTTTTCTCCTTATATAAGGTACAGTGATTAGTTCAAAACTTAAGAAGAAAGGGAAACATTATG
>DBLF01000064.1 GCA_002297965.1 Candidatus Segatella papionis | reverse complement strand
GATTGTTCCCTATTATAATAGGTGTACTGCGTATCGGCCTTCGGCAATCGAAGCAGAGCCGTAGGGGTGGCATCGGTCACTGTATATTTATCACCCATCTTCAAGGCAAAGCCCTCCATTGGCGAATACTCCTTATCTACCTTATTATATACGTGGCTCCAGTTGGCTGAGACTGCCTTCAGGTCTTGGTCTGCGAAAGAGATGCCCGTGCCCGAATAGTCGTAAGCCTTATGCGATGCCTCAGTCCCTAGCTCAGAAAGCTTGATTTCCTCGGCAGAAGCATCGTCCCAGCTACGCTGATAGAACGGACTCGTCACTCGATTGTTGTTCTGCTCCGAGAAAGAGATAGGCTCGAAAGCCTCAGTCTCTTGGCGGTTGCTTGCCTTTGGCACATACATATCGCCTGCATAGACATCCTTCAATGGTGATGAGAGCGCATACCAAGTATTGGGTTTCAACTCCTTCTCCACCCAAGCCTTATTATAGATAAGGTAGCACTGGTCGAGCAATTCACCTCCCGGCTTGAAGTATATCTGGTCGCAAGTGTTGCCATAAAACTTCTCGCACTCCAGGTTTCCGTCGCTCGTCAGTCCGTGGTTAGCCTCATCCGTTGCATCCCATTTCGCCAGGATGGCATACTGAATGTTGGTGGTTGCCGCATCGCCCTTGGCATTGGATAGCTTGGTGGCGATACCATTCGACTTTTGGTAGGCGATGTAGCCCAAGTCTGGGAAGTACAAGCCACTAAGATTTGGGATGACCACCTTGGTGAACTTCATCGGAACGTAAGAGCTTTGGCGATCGATTTCAACATTGTCCCCTCCACTCTTTGGAGAAAGTCCATCATATCCCACATAGTCTGGATATCCTGTGGTTTTATAGATTTCACCCGAGGTGGAACGCATCCAGTTCTGGTCGTTGTTCCAGGCGGCACTCATCTTGTTGCTTGCCGTAGGATTCCATGTCACATATTCTGGCACTATCTCGAAGCGGACATAACTTTCACCAGCGCAAAGCACGGTGGTACCTTTACTTCCATCTTCTCGATATATCAAAATACCCTCGTACCAATACCCCTCATGTAACTGCACTTCATCCGAAGAAGTATCATTCTGGCTCTTTTGAGGCAGAAACTTAACTGCCAAGTAGGTACTATTGCGATCGACATAGTTGTTTTCCAATTCCGCCAACTTCAGCATATTTCCGAGTCGATCTTGATAGCAAGGGTCATTGGTACCCGAAAGATACATCACTTTGGTAAGCTTGGCATCATCCTTGTTATCCTTGTCTGTCTCTTCCACAAACTGGAGTTTGGTTGAATTATCTGCAATAAAGTTCTTGCCACAAACAGGGAGATGGAAGTAGCCTCCCTTCCCTGTCGCCTCTTGCTTTGCCAAAACCCTTATCTGAGGCAAGCCCAAACGAACAGTACGCTGACTATTATTTGGATAAGAAACTTGCTCAAAACCGAAATTGAGTGCTGGTCCATTCTTTACGACACGAAGTTTGAACGTCATCTCCTCCAAACAGATTTGATAAGCCACACCTCCTTGCACTATCGTATCTGTCTTGCTGACAGGCATCACACGGATAGTATGCTCACCTACACTCAACTTGATGTTCTTAAACTCAGCGCTCTTAGTTACCTTCGCTTGCGTTTCCTCATCCACATACCAATCGAAGAGCACACCACTCAAGTTGATGCTTCCTCCATTGTTTTGGTCAACGGTCTGAAGTGCTGCCTTGATATTATATTCAGGCGTCGCATTGTCATCACAAGGAATTGTGACGGAAGTGGCAATGCTACCATTGGCATCGGTGACCACCACTTTTTGCTGTACCATTTGGAAATTCTCGCTATAGAGCGAGCATACATCCGAAGGCTTACCCCAAGCTAGTTGGTCTTTGTCTTTGATTGCCTCATCATCAAAAGCAAGCGAGAGATAATAGTTTTGGTTCGACTTCAGTCCGAAGTAGCGATTGGCTATCACCACATACCACTCATCATTGATTTTCTCATACATGGCAGAGTTATCCACCTTACGGCTTTCATC
The DNA here is from genome assembly GCA_002297965.1 of Candidatus Segatella papionis. Classification (GTDB taxonomy): domain Bacteria; phylum Bacteroidota; class Bacteroidia; order Bacteroidales; family Bacteroidaceae; genus Prevotella; species Prevotella papionis. Next base: position 49,477 of record DBLF01000064.1, on the reverse strand, counting down.
CACATTATTATATATAGTGGTTGTTCCCCACTTATAATTAGCAGGATTGCCCGAGGTAGCATAGTTCACATCTGTAACAGGTGTTCCATCAGCCTTGACAAAGCGATAGTACAATGTCTTGCCATCCACATGGTCGGCCAAAGCAGCCATAGTTTCTTGCAACCCCCTTATCTTCAACTGCACCGTAGTTGGCGCTGTAGGATTTTTGTCCGTATCCACTGTAGGACATATAGGGGTACTTTGCAGCACATCCACCTTGGATGCCTTGGTGTAGATGCGAAGGTCATCGAAAGCATAATCAGCTCCATTAGTTTTCTGGCACATATTATCTACCACGATTTTGAAATCTTGATAATTATTTACTCCGCTTTCCTTTTGAAGCACCATCTTGCCATAACCTTGATACCAGACAGCTTTCTGCTCATCAGTATTATTGCTAAAATTACCCGTTGAGAAAGAATGAAGCAGTTTTCTTTCCACCTCCTTGTTGTTCTCGTCATAATCGACACCATAAAGCTTAAACATCAACTGTGGACGCTCAGAGCCACTGGTCATATCGGCAATAGCGGAACTAAATATCACCTGTGAGCCAGCGCAAAGGTCTGCCTTGAAATCAGCCTCAGCTATCTGTCGGCTCTCATCAGAAGCATCAACATACAAGAAATGCCCATATTGAGCACCATTTGTACTGACGTAAGTTCTATCATAAAGTGGAGTATGGTTGTACCATTTATATCCTTTTCCTGCCATCGCGTTATCATTCGACACACCCGATACGTTAGCTGTCTTGTAGAGTCCATACTCACCATGCTGAGGGGAATGCTGAGGATTCGTCCATATACTGTTGGTACCACCAGCACTATAATTTATCAAGTCACGATAAACAAAACCATAACTACGCTTAGCCCACTTAGACGGCAAACGGTCTTGATTATTATCATAATTAGTTGGCTTCAAAAAAGTCTGTTCATCATCATCATCATCAAACGAGATGGTTGCAACACTGCGATAATGAGAATCCAGATAATCAATCATACGCAAGTTGTTCTCTGCCGCTTGCAACTGGTACAAAGTCATAGGATAACTATTGTACAGATTGACGGTAAAGTTGGCTATCGGACATAGTTCATTTATGTTACTGCTATTATAAGCATAGGCAACCACATAGAATCTACTACCATAAGTGAAAGTAGGTTTCTGATTTGCTTTCGAGTTGTCCAACGTGAACCATTCGTTATAGCCATTAAGCGTAGTCAAGCTAAGATCTAGGAATCGGCTTGTTTTACCCCATTCGCTATGACACAAAGTTTTGTCAGAGTTATATATACGCCACATTATCATATTGGCTTGAATCAACTTTTGGTCATTAAAATAAGAAGCTTGAATCTTATTATTTTCATTCTTATAGAACACATGATGCTTGCCGACATCTTGCAAAGGATGAATATAATAAAGGTTGATATCATTGAAGTTCAAGCGCAAAGAAAATTGCGAGTTAGGAGCTTTCAAACCCACAGTAATATCCTTATTGTCCTCGTAAGTCAAATTGTTCGCCTTACTTTCCACTCCTTTCACCACGGCGTTCTGAATATCATCAGCCAACTGTTCTGCTGGAATGATATGGAAGATGTAACGAATGGACAAGGTAGGCTCATGCTCAAAACCATTCTTACATCCATCCACATAACGACTCACATCGCAAGCGATGTTTTCTCCTTTCCAGTTTGCATCATTAGGACGAGTATAGATGACACCAACATTTTGCTGCTTTGCTTGCTTAGGTAAGTTATATGCCACCAAACCTTTGGCATAATTATTACCATCACTCACAGAATGCAAATATGTACTACTTCCATCAGCGGCTACATTTTGAGAAGCTCTATCCGTATCATAATTATACCAACGAAAAAATCCCGCAGGCTCCAAGTCGATATCTTTAGTCAGATTTCTATCATTGAAATCCTTGATAGGCAAGCTCAATGCACGATGTTCTCCTTTTTTCAGAGCATAATAGTAGTGATACTCATGCGTCTTCTGTCGAAGACAATCCTTGCTGGCATCTATCACTTCGTAGTCGCCACTCTTGTTGGCGATTCCCTCGTAGTGACGGAACACCTGTCCCCATCCCATCATCGGGAGAACACCGATGATAGAGAGGAACATGTATCTCAATATATAGACTTTTCTCATTGCTGTTTTTCTTATTATTCTTTATGGGTTAAACTCTACTTTCTGCCATTGGCATGCAGGGAACTTGTTTCCCGAGGCAGAACGACTTGATAGATTCACGGGATTCATCACGAACCTCACCTTTCTCGTGAGCGTGATTTCCTTATCATGATAAACATCATTATAGACTTTCAGCGTGAGCGCATAGATGGAAGTGCCGGCTTTGTTCGCCATCTCCCCCTCCACTTTTCTACTATACTGATTCCACTGAGGCTCTGTTGTGTCGAAGATGTCTTTCGAGCCATCTACATAAGTGAAGGAACCAGCATGCACGGTAGTATATTGATTCTTGCTCAACTGCCTTACCTTCGGAACGATATGAAACTCCCCGTAGTACCCCATCGTAACGGTAAGGTTGTCGCCATCATCCTCTACCTCTGGCAGCACGCCGATAGGAGTAAATGCCTCCACCTCCCATTCTATCGCATAGTCTTCGAGCTTGATGGGGATGATGCGGTAGTCGTTGCGACATATATTGCGCCAGTCGAGCATCGCCAAGCGGCGGTTCACCTGCGTGGCGGTATTGTCATTGTCTTGGGTCTGCAATTGCAAGACCAAATATTTGTTCTCCGCCGTCGCCTCGCTCTCGTTGACATAGAAACAGATATTGGTCGTCGAGGCGTTGTTGCCCTGGATGACGTAATCATGACCGGCACCCTCTGGCTTTTGGGTGTATGCTTGTACCAGCTTTTTCGTAGTACCGAGGTTGGTCGCCGACACATGCGTAATGCCTTGATTGTCCTTTTCGTCAGCGCCAGGCAAGAGCATCAGATTATCAGCCTCATCATTGGGTGTGACATCTGATAGTTTCAAGCCCTTGAAGGTGATGGAATGGTCGGTGTTGTTGGTGAGTTGCAACTGCACCTTCGCCAACATTCGGATTACCTCCAGGTCGATGCTTTTGTCATTTTCGCCAATGGTTATCTCCTGCTTGTTACTCATCGGAATGCCATTCTTGAAGTAGTCGGTTTCGAAATCCGACCAGTGGTCGGCGAAAACGAGGGAAGGAATCTTGACGGAATATTTCTTTTGCTCGAAGAAGTCAGCGGGCAAGGTACCACCTTTCTTATAAGCGTCGATACCTAGCTCCGAGGATGAGATGTTGGCGAAGGAATAGAAGGTATAAGTACCTGGCGACATTCGCTCCCAGAAGGTATCTTGCGAGCGTTCGGTTTCGCCATTGTCATACGTTCCGTTCTCCTTGATGTCGATGATTTGGTTCTTGCCATCAACGATGACTACCAACCAGTTCTTCATCCATTCGCCAGTTTGCGCATTGGTGTCGCTATAATCGGAATTCACCCTGGAGGCACCGAAAGTTATCCCTCCTTGGCTGGCACGAGAAGAGTGGTCTGCATTTGAGACCACCCCCAAATGTATCTCCACCTGATGAGCGGTCTGTTGCTCAGGGTCGCCAGGGCCTATCGTAGGACCATCGTCTGGCACACATCCCACGAGCAAAAGGGTGACTATCACCACGCTCATATTATATAATAGCTTCTTGATCATATTGGTAATTCTCGTATTCATATATATATCACATCTGGATTTCTTCATGCTTGACCACATACCATTGGCGAACCTTCAAGCGCACCCTCAGCATACCATCGTCATTCTTATACACCTCAAACTTATAGTAATGGTCTCGCACGATGTCCTTCGCCGTTTGGGTTGGAGCACCATTGGCATCATATTCCACGAAAGGCAAGGTATAATCTTGCGTCTTGCTGTCTCGCTTGTCTTTCAGCGTAAGCTTGATGACAGCCGCATCCGTTTGGCTCGTCCTATCAGTAGAGCTTACCTTGTTCTCATACTCAGGTACATAAATTGCCTTGTTGGTCATATCCACATCCGTAAGCTTTTCCTGGTTCGTCTGATTGCTGCCTTTCGACCAGAAATGAGCGAAAGCATCGTGGTCTAGTTCCTGCACATCACTGATGTTATGGATGTTTTGATATTGAGGAAGACAATAACCTTGTTTGTTGGCTTGGCTCAGCTTGACGTTGGTCAGCTCGTAGTTCTCCACCATGTCGCTTCGCAAGAAGACTCTAATCTTCGCCTCGGCACGCAAGAGGTTGATGGTTCCGATGTTCGTCTGGCTACCAGCCTTCAAGCTCACGTTCAGTTGCTTGAAGCCCCACATCGGGATGGTGTGCTTGCCTGTATTGGCGGTAAAGGTGAGACTATTGACCAGGGCTTCATTGAAGCTTGAAGCCTCTTTCACGTCGTCCATATTGGCATAGACCATGATTCGACCGTCAAACTGCCCATTGCTGCTTAAACTCAACTTATCCACCAGGATGGAACCTGTAACATCGTATATGTTAGCGTCGGAAGTGGAGACGAGCGTCACATTTTCCAATCCTCCGATGCTTGTGCCATCCTTCGCATAAAGCACCACATGAAGTCGATCCACATTGATGGCACTCTCCCAATCCTCCCCCTCATCAGTAGGGTCGCCATCCGCCCTGCTCTCCGTCGTGGTGGTAGGCGCATAGAGCCTGAACACCACCCGAACCTTCGCAGTATCGGAAGGCGAGTCGTCGCTACTGCAAGACATGAAGCATGCCACGCAGCATAACAGGAAGATATATCGGATCAATTTCATCATATACTTTATGAGGTCATCAAATCAAGATCTCGTATCTTTTAGAGCTTGTTTATCTTGCTTATTATTAATAATTTATCATTTATTATTTCCCTTTCATTCCTCCTCCCCCAGGTCGGCGTTGCTCAGCACCACACGCCATGAGTTGACGTAAATGGTGGATGCCAGCCAGTTGTCGCTTTCATCCAGGAAGAACACGAGGTCGTAGGTGTCTTGTCTGTCCAAGTACTCTTGGTCGCTCATCGCCTTGTTGTAGTTGCCCTTTACGAGGAGGGCGTAGTCTATCAAAGGGATATTGATGATGCTCTTGCCGGTGGCATGTTGATATACATGAAGTCGCATGTTGTGACCTTTCACCAGTCGGTTGGTTGTCAATTCGGCGATAGCCACGGATACCGATGTCTGCTCACCGCTTTCAGATGAAGAAACACCTGCCGTGCCCGCATATTTGCTCCAGGCTGGATAAGTGAGTTCGTCATCAGCCAAGAGACTGTTGTCATAGTCGAGATAACCATTATCATCGGTGATGGCGAAGTCGAAATCATTGGCATCAAGGTTGACGCCAGATAGATGCTGGAGCACCACCTTGAAGTTGTTGGTGTCTTTGGTGAGCTTGACGGTTACAGTCTTCGTCGTACCTGCGACGGCTGTCAAGTCGGCATTCTCCAACAAGCCATGGAAGAGAGGAGTCAAGTCGTGGTCCACGGTATGGTTGCCGTCTCTATCCACCACCACTTGGAAATCCTTCATTTGGTTAGAATCTCCACCTTTATATATATAAGAGCCTTCGTGGCGATTTTCGCCCTCCGCCCAAACCTGTAGATCATAGATGCCCGATGGCAAATCATCCACGTTCATTCCGTCTTCGGCGATGATTTGCTCCGCAGGCTCCGTCTTGCTATAGATGAGTTTGCCGCTCTTATCGAAAGCATGCAGAGTAACGGTCTTCACCTCGTGGGCGAAGGCATCGGCAAACTTCATATTCATGTCGTAAACGAACTGAACACGCAACTTAGCCTCGCAGCCCTCCTGGTCGTTGTGCCAGTAGTCGCAAGCCGAAAGGAGCGTGCTTACTACTATCAGCAGGGATAGTCCCAAGAGCTTAAAAAACTTTTTGTTATGAGTTTGAATTTTCTCCATCTCTCGATAAAATTGTTTTTATTACTCGATAAAAATGTTTCTACTACTAGTGGAAATCTCCGTTGCACGTCGTGAAACGTGCGTTTCACGTCGTGGGATGGCCATTTCACGTCGTGAGATGCGCATTTCACGTCGTGAGATGTACGTTTCACGTCGTGCAACGAAAACTTCTGCTATGGTTAGGATATTTTTCCAGGGTTACCCTGTACTTGTTCTACCTATTATATATAATTATTTGTCTGCCTTATCAATATTTATTTATTGGTCTGATCCAAATTCACAGAGCTACTTACCACACGCCAAGAGAGGACGTTGACACGGGCAGCAAGATAAGTATTATCATTACTTGGCACCATTGGGTCGATTTCTCGTTTAGGGTCAAATACAGGTGTACCGAATCCCTTTACATTTTGGATGGTTACTTGATAAGAGTGGTTACGCACGATACCATATTCTCCTAACTTACCAGCCGAACCCAAGTGTTTGATTGGGGTATAATAATAAGTATCACCATCTGTACTGCGTACACTGGCTGCCTCTGTAGCAAGAGCTTTATTGACTTCATCCTTGGTCGTAACCTTCCAATTTTCGCCATCTTTCACATAGATGTCGCCAGCATTGTCAGCTAGCTGAGCGATTACTTCATAGTTTTTTACACTATTAACATCTGCTGATACTGTCTTGAAGACAATATCAGAAGGACTTATTGCTGTATAAACATCAGAACCATCTTGACCCTTAGTCTTCTTAAAGAACTTGCTGTTCTCTCCAGCAATCAGCTTCTTGACATTGTCTTGCCCCAAATAAGACAATCCCTTGTACTCACAAATCTGAGCTGGCTTGTAAGTATCGCCATCTTTATAGACAAGCTTGGCTGCAACGATTAGCTTGGTCAAATCATTGGTACTTGTAGCAGGATTAGTTACTACAGCTATTGGAGTATTTGGCAATGTATAGACTGGCGTAGAAGAGAAGTCTTTAGTCAGTGAGAGATTGATATTCTCAAACGACTTATTGACAGGTCTATTTACATCACCTTGTGCTCCTGATGTAAAAGGCACAGACATAGACCAAAAACTACGATGATAGTCACCCGTTGACCAAGGAGAAATTCCCAACAGTCCATCATACCATGATGTATTGATCTGCTTGCATAGCTCAGCCTTTCCATTGGCATCAGCAATCTGCCAGCCTTGGATAACAGCATAAACAGGATAGGTATTCGTGGTAGAATTGGCATTGGTAGTCTGATCATAGTTGGTTACATCAATAGAACCAACCTGGATTTGGTACTTACCATCCGCATTGACAGTCCAAGCCTTATCTTTTTCGCCAGTTCGTACATATTCAGCATCAATCTTTGCATTAACCTTAGCTACGACACGCTCTACATAAATATCAACAGGTTTAGCTTTTGCAGCATCTTCACTTGCACAAATATTAGAAGCAACAGGAGTAGAGCATACATCCTGACCAGCTTTCTCATAGACAGAGTTAGACATCACAAAGCCATTTGTGGAATCGTAAAACTTATTGCCGGTTGCTGCCGTGCGAAGCTCAGAAAGCGTCATCTCGCCACTCTTCAATGTTGTATTATCCAAAGCGTCAGGATTGATGACAGCAATCACAGAGGCTGGCACAGTCTTGGTTTCACCCTTCAGAACAAGCACCGCCTTTGTTACCTGCTCTACAGTTTCCTCATGCTTTTGACCATTACTCTCTACTGTTTCATCCAAGTAGTTTACATGAGAGTTAGCTGTATTGTTCACTACATAATAAGGTGTACCATCACCATTGAAAAAGTAGAATCTCACCTTGTTGATTTTACTTTCGGCATCAGTTCCATCTTCATAACTACCTTTACCTCCTTCATAAGAAGCGCGAGAAGAAGGAGCTACACCTACATTTTGAATATTGACGGCTAAATATGAGGTATTAACACTTTCCCCACTTGCCCCACCATTCAAGTCATCACTGCTAGAGCAAGCCCCCAGCATCAGCACTCCTGCCAACGCTGCGGAATAAAACTTAAAATTTCTCATAACCATGCAATTTAAATTATTATTGTTTTTTGATGTTCTGATAAAACTCTCTTGCCTTCTTGGCACTTTCCGAGTCGCCCGCCTTGTCGAGATAAGGCTTCGCCCCTTCTGCATCGCCCGCATTCAGTCGGGTGATGGCGGCATTGAGGTTGGCGACAGGGTCGCTAGGGAACAATCTCACGGCAGTCTCCATCACCTCGTTAAACTCCTTAGAGCCTGGCTCATAGGTCTGCGCCACCATAAATAGCTCGTTGAGCGAGAGCTGTTGTGGCTTGGTCTTCAAGATTTCCTTTGCCTCCTCTACGCTGAATGGCTTCACCTTATAAGTAATGTGATAGTCGCTATGGCGAAGGGCTAGATACCAAGTATCGAGCATGAAGCGATACTCCGATGGATATTGCTTCTTGATTTTCCACTCACGGGCATCAGGATTCAAGCTCTCGTCGTTGGCGATGGCGAGAATCTCAGCCTTGTGCTCCAGGTTGCTGTCCTTGATATAAGCGCGGAGCCCCTCCCAATCCTCTGGGGTGGAAGACACCGAGAAGATGGAATCTGGGAGTTTCACCATGCGGCGCACATACTCCGTCAAAGTCTTCGCACGATTCTTAGCCAAATAGTCATTATGCGTATAAGGACTCTCAGGCGAAGCGAAGCCATGGATGTTGATGCCACTCACCTCCAGGTTCTTGTCTTGCTTCAAGGCATTGATGGTGGTGATGATGCTATCGAGCTGTGCAGGATTGCGACGATACTCCGGATAGAGCGTTATCTTATCCACAGGGAAGTCGATGTAGGCTCGCTTGTCGAGATGGCGTATCTTCACCGCCTCCACTTCTGGCTGAACAGCAGCAAGCAGGGTATTGGTGCGGCGAACAGGCGAAACGGGCTGCTCTACCACTTCTGGAGTTTTCGGTTTCGGTCCGATAAGGTAAACCAAAGATAAAGCTACCTTGGTAGGACCTACATAATTCTTATGGCCAGCATACAACTTCTCGCCACAAGCACCACATTTAAATTTATCGTAATTACTGTATATATAACCAATGCCTAACGAAGCTTCCAAATTCAGACGGCTAGCCAGTTTCCACTGATAACCACCAGTGACACCGCCCCCCACGTACCATCCTTCGTAACGATGGTCGCGCAAGCCTTTGACCAAGCCAAACGGCAACTTCACGCCGCCGACGTTATACTGTCCGCCCATGGCATGAACACCCGTAAACCATCCCTTGAAGTTCTGTTTGAACCAGTAGCGATACTCGGGCATCACAAGCCAGTGGCGAAGACTCGATTGGTCGCCGCCGCTCTGCTTCCAAGGGTTCAGACCGAAGAACACCTGGGCGGTGTGCTTCTTGCCTACCGCTATCTCTGTTCCGATGTTGGGAGTGGTCGTAGCCCAATAGAGCATATTGGTCTTGATGCCAACTTGCTGGGCAGACACCCAAAGGGTACATAAGAAACAGAAAGAAATCGTAAATAATAACTTTCTCATATTCATCATCAACTGCTGTTTTCTTAAAACTTAAACTGTTTTTTATATAAAGTCTTTCTAATTTAATGGCTTCTCTTTTTACGAGTTTTACGGGCATCTCTCAAATGCCTCGTTTGTTATCCGAACCAATTATATACATTGAATTTGGGTGCAAAATTACGCAAAGGGCGCAAAAGTTGCTATAGAAATAAGAAAAAGTAAACAAGGAGAATTGTAAAATCAGCAAAATTACAGTTGGTAAAATAGACAAAAACACATAAGAAGATAGGCAAAAACATATAAGCTCCTTTTTACCCCCCCATTTAAAACACCTGAGATACAGATAATTGCAATTGTAGGACATTTTATGTGAGATATTAAACGCCCATTTGAGTTTTTTTTTGTAATTTTGCAAACGAAATGAATAGATAAGGTAAACAAACGTAAAAAAACAGAGAAAGATGCTAGAGTTTTTAGAGCAACATTTTGGCGCCGCCATCCATGCGGCTGGCAGTATTTACATCGTGCTGGGTATCGTCTTGATGTGTTTCAAGGTACCGGGCACCCCCGACTATGCCCCATACCGCCTTTCCAAGAAATTGCTAGCCCTCAGTCTGTGGCTAACAAGTGCGAACGTTTATCTATGGCTCTTCACCTTTACGGGCAATTGGAACGCCAACGACCCATGGGTGGCTTGCTTCGACATCATCTTCTATTATGCCATCAGCATCACGCTCACCTTCTCGTTCAGCAACCTATTGGACCGCAACTATATCACCAAGCGACGCTGCATCACCTCGCTCACCAAGTTTGGCATCACCACGCTCATCGCCATCAGCTCGCAACTGGAGGTGCTGAAGGAATATCAGCAATGGTTGCTCCTGATTGCGCTCCTAGGATTGATAGAGTACTTCACCAAGTTTATGATTTACTTCAGAAAGACTTATGCTCGAAGCGGAGAGCTATTCGACAACTATTTTTCGACCGACAAGCGCCACTTCATCTCTTGGATCAAGCACAGTCTGTCTTTGCTCTACCTGCTGGGTGTCATCGCCATCCTGACCATCAACACTGGAGCCATCGTCAACTGGCTCTTCCAAGTATATATCATCAGCGTGATGGTCTATACCGCCATCAGCTTCATCAATTATGCGACAGAATATGGCACTTTGCAAAAGGCGGACACGGAACCGACAGCGGAAGAAGCCCAAATAAAAGCTGACTTGGAAGAAAAACCGAAACCTAAGATGATGACTAGCCAAGCGACAGGTGAACAAGCCACCAATACCCAAGTGACTGGTACCCATCCACAGAAAGAGGGTGCGCAGCCAACTAACGCCAACTACGCCTACATGGAGAATCTCAAGCCAAGGGTCGTGGCTTGGATTGAAAGCAAGAATTATCTGAAAGAACAGTTCACCATCGAGGATTTGGCAGCCCTCCTGGCCACCAACAAATACTATCTCTCCCGTTTCATCAAGGAGAATTACGATATGAACTTCAGTACATGGATTTCCAGCCTTCGACTGGAGGAAGCCAAACGACTGATGCAATCTGACAAAAACATGAAACTGGAAGATATTGCATTCGCCGTGGGCTTCTCTTCGCTCTCTTATTTCTCCAAGGTATTCTCACGCTTGGAAGGCACTACCCCATCCGCCTGGTTGCGAGAGCGCATGCGATAAAGGGTAGGTGTGGTGTGGTAAGCCAAAGTAAACTGGCGGTTGAAAGCACTGCGGGAATTGAAGCCCGAGGCATCAGCCACCTGCGATACGGTAAGCTCGGAATGAGGGTCGGAAAGCAAGTTTTCTGCATATCGCAAACGGAAGGAGATGATGAATTGCTGCGTCGTACTATGCTTCGGTCCACACTTCCTCATCGCCAAGCCCAAAGTAGTGCGATTGGTATGCAGGGCTTGCACCAAGTCGTCCACCTTCATGTCGGGATTGAGATAAGGCTGCTTCTCGTCCATATATTGGCAAGCACGCACAAAAAGTTTCTGCTCAGCATCCAAGTCTTCCTCCAAGCGAGGAAGCGAAGAAGTATCCTTGCGCTCTGACGCTGAGTTCTGTCCATCAGGCACAGCACCTTGATGACCAAGCGCAGCACCTTGATGCTCTGACGCAGAACCTTGACGGTCAGAGAACTCCAACGAATGGCTCTGACCTAAATGATTCTGAATCCTCTCTTCCTGCAATCTCAGGCGTTTGCGCAAATCCAAAATGTAATAGAGAATGCTAAAACCAACAAATCCCAAGACTACTACCGCATATACATATAATGGTTCTAACTGCATAACTACTAACACCTAATTTATTATCCCAAAATAAACTGTTTACTTACTGTTTTCGTATTTCCCGGAGCGGCTTCATCACGAAGTCTCGCTCTTCCATCAGAGGATGAGGCACCTTGAAGTCGGGCTCATCTATCTGCAAGTCATCGATGAGGAGGATGTCGATGTCGATGATGCGATCGTGGTAATCGCCATCCACCGACTTCATCGTGCGCCCCATCTCACGTTCTATTCTCTGCGTAGCCTCCAACACTTGGCGAGGAGCCATCTCGGTAAGCACCAATACGCAGGCATTGATAAAGTCGTTGGGCGAGGAATAGCCCCACGGCTTGGTTTCGTAAAGAGCAGACTGGCGCTCTACCACGCCAATCTGCTCTCCTATCTTCTCGATGGCCTCACGCATGTTTCTCTTGCGATTGCCGAGATTCGTGCCGAGGCTCAAATATACGTTGTACATTTTATTCTCTGTCCCTAAGTTATTCACACTATGTGGAAAACTGTGGATAAACTATTTCTTAGACTGTTGATAATACCTGTGGATAACTCAGTTAATCTGTTATTTCACAAAGCATTACAGAATCGAAAATTATCAACACTCAAGGCGATGATTAGTCTGGCAGAATCAACAGCGAATCGCCGAAGCAACCAAACATATAGCCGTTCTTCACAGCCTTCTTGTATGCCTCATATACGAGGTCGTAACCACCGAATGCAGCCGTGCTCATCATCAAGGTTGACTCTGGATGATAGAAGTTGGCTACGGCGCAATCAGCCAAACCGAAGTCGTATGGAGGGAAGATGAACTTGTTGGTCCATCCGTCGAATGCCTTCATGAATCCGTCTGTACCCACTGCTGTCTCGGTAGCCTTCATCACGCTGGTACCGATGGCGCAAACGTGGTGACCGTCACGCTTGGTCTGGTTCACCAAGTCGCAAGCCTCCTGAGTGATAATCATCTGCTCAGAGTCCATCTTATGCTTGGTCAAGTCCTCCACCTCAATCTCGTGGAAGTTACCCAAACCACAGTGCAAGGTGATGAACGCCTTGTTGATACCAATGATTTCCATCTTCTTCATCAACTCACGAGAGAAGTGGAGACCAGTGGCAGGGGCTGTAACGGCACCTTCCTTATCTGCAAACACACACTGGAAGTCTTCCATATCGTCCTCTGTGGCATGATGGTTTTCACGGGCATCTATCACATAGCGTGGCAGTGGAGCCTCGCCCAAGGCAAACAACGAGCGTTTGAACTCATCGTGGTTGCCATCCTCATCGTAGAGGAAGCGGAGGGTACGACCACGACTGGTGGTATTGTCGATAACCTCGGCTACCATCTCGTTTACGTCGTCGAAGAACAACTTGTTGCCGATACGAATCTTGCGAGCTGGCTCTACCAAAACGTCCCAGAGACGCATCTCGGCATTCAACTCACGGAGCAAGAACACCTCAATCTTGGCATCGGTCTTCTCCTTGGTTCCGTACAAGCGAGCTGGGAACACCTTGGTATCATTGAAAATGAAGGTATCACCCTCGTCGAAATAGTTCACGATATCCTTGAACTGCAAGAATACAGGATTGCCATCGGCATCCTTCATGTCCTTGCGATTCTCGTCCTTCTTATACATCTCGATGGTCTCCGACTTCTTGTGGAGCACCATCAGGCGAGCCTCGTCACGACGAGTCACCTCGAAAGTACGTGTACCACTAGCAGTCTTGACCACACGCTTAGCCTTATGTGGATAAAGTGCCACCTGAGAAGCTGGCAACTTGAAATTAAATTGTGATAGTTTCATGCTGTATCTTTATCTCCTTTCTTATTGATTACTAATTGATTCGTTATTATCAGACGACTTCTCATCTGAAGCTTTCTTATCAGAAGCTTTCTTGCTAGAAGGCTTCTGCTGTTCCATCAGACTGTCCTCTATAGTCTGTGAATCAAGCCATTCCTGGAAATGGTCGAAGTCGATGCAGTTCTCCACAGAGAAGCTTCCCGCCTTGGTGCGGCGGAGAGCCGTGAGGAAAGCACCGCTGTTCAACGCCCTGCCGATGTCGCGAGCCAGAGAGCGAATGTAGGTTCCCTTGCCACAAACCACTCGGATACTAGCCGTCTTTGCCTCATCGTCGTAGTCGGTGAGCTCGATTTCATCCACTCGCACCGTCTTAGGCTTGAGCTGCACCTCCTCGCCAGCCCTACGAAGGGCATACGAGCGGTCGCCGTTCACCTTGACGGCACTATAGGTTGGTGGCACCTGCTGAATCTCGCCCACGAACTGCTTCAAGGTCTCCTCCACCAGTTCACGGGTAATGTGCTTGGTAGGATAAGTATGGTTCACGCTATGCTCCTTGTCGTAGCTAGCCGTGGTGGCACCGAGCTGAAGGGTAGCCGTATATTCCTTGGTATGGGTTTGCAGTTGCTCTATCTGCTTGGTACACTTGCCGGTGCAGAGCACCAAGACTCCCGTAGCGAGCGGATCGAGCGTTCCTGCATGTCCTATCTTTACCTTGTAGCCAAGCTTCTTGCTGAGCAGGTAGCGCACGTGCGCCAATGCCCCGAAGCTAGACATTCGGTAAGGTTTGTCGATGGCTATAATTTCTCCTTTTCTGAAATCCATATAAGATAAATGGGTTTATTGAATGAAACGGCATCCTGTCGGTATGAGGTCGCTATGCTTAGCAGCACAAGGCGATGATGCCGACGATGGCGCAATAGATGGCGAAGTAGATGAGCTTGCACTTCTTCACCAACGAAATCATCCACTTACAAGCGAAGCAACCGCTCACGAACGCAGCGATGAAACCTACTACGAGTGAGAGGGTTGGGATAGGTGTCTCTGCCGCATGGCTTGCCAGATACTCCTGGGATGGTGCGAAGATGTGCTTGAAGTCGAGCAATGCCTCACCCAAGATTGGAGGTATCACCATGAGGAACGAGAACTGCGCCAAGTTCTTCTTGCTGTTGCCAAGGAGCAAACCAGTGGCAATGGTAGAACCCGAGCGTGAAAGACCAGGCAATACTGCCACAGCCTGAGCGATACCGATGATGAAGGCATGCAAAGGAGAGATGTGCTCCTTCTCCTTAGGATGATAGAAGTGAGTCAGGGTGAGCAACGCTGCCGTAACGAGCAAACAGATACCTACCACATGAATGACATCGCCAGCGAACAACGCCTCGATCTGGTCCTTGAAGAAGAGACCGACGATGCCCACAGGAATCATGGAGATGAGGATGTTGATGGCATACTTCTGCTCATCGTTCAAAGCGCCGTCCCAACGGAACAAACCCTTGAATATCCAGCTGATTTCCTTCCAAAGGATAACCAACGTACTCAATACGGTGGCCACATGCACCACGATGTCGAAGGTCAAGCCGCCAGCCTCAGCCTCAGGACCGAGCAACGCCTTACCAATCTCCAAGTGACCACTACTACTTACTGGCAAATATTCTGTGAGACCCTGAATGAGTCCCAAAATCAATCCTTGTATCCAATCCATTATATATATAATGTTAAATGTTGAATGTTAAATGTTGAATAACTATTCCTCGTCCTTTGGTTTACGTATTACTGCATAAATAATCGAGAGGAATCCTATCAATGTTACGGTAGGAGCCACCACGATACGACGGGTGCTGAAAATCTCAGCATCGAAAGTATGAGCATTGGAGCTACCACCACTCTCCAAGATAAAGCCCAGAATGACAATCGCCATCCCGATGCCCAACAAGATGAAGTTCATCTTGTCAAAAGCTAAATTTCTTCTATCCATTATTATATTTTAATGTTAAATGTTGAATGTTAAATGTTGAATTAAGCTTACGCCTATAGAACAAAAGAATTCTTCACTCTTCGTTCTTCACTCTTCGCTTAAATCTTATACAGGTCTCCTGCCTTCATTCTGAGGAACTTGTTGACGGAGATGCTGGCGCAAAGGGCTGTGATGAGGATTCCGAAGAGGAACACCGAACCACCTGTTATCGCCAACTCCTGCCATCCCAGCACCTTGAGCAACTCTGGCTCATGCAGCGACCAAGCATAGAGGCATCCGCCCAAGAAGCCATCGGCAATGACGGCAGCCACCAAACCCACGCCTATCGCTCGGCGAAGGAACGGACTGCGGATGAATCCCCAGGAGGCACCCACCAACTTCATCGTATGGATGGAGAAGCGACGGGCATAGATGCCGAGTCGCACAGTATTGTTGATGAGCGAGAAAGAAATGAAGGTAAGCAAGGCTGCCACAATCAGCAACCCGATGCTAATCTTGGCAAGCGAATTGTTCACCTGTTCTATCAAGTCGTGCTGATAACTTACCTCGGTGACACGAGGGTACGCCTTCAACTCCTTGGTTATCCAGCGCAGCGAATCATTGTTGGCATAATCAGCCTTGGTAGTAATCTCGATGGAAGGTTGGAAAGGGTTCACGCCAGCAAACTCGCTCGGGTTGGTACCCAAGTCTTGTGTAGCCTCCTTCAGCGCCTGTTCCTTGGTGATATAGTTCAGACTGTTCACGTAAGGACGAGCCTTCAATCGCTTGCACATCTGCAAGCCCTCCGGATTGGTCATGTCCTGCTCCAGCATCACCTGCACCACCAAGTTCTCCTTGACATACGAAGAGAGGTTGCGCCCCATGAGCACGGAGAAGATGACCAAGCCCAACAATATCAGCACCATAGAAGTGCTGATGCACAAAGTAATAACCTGCAAACTGCGATGCTTGCGAGGCTTATATTGTTTCTTTCTCATTGTCTAATTCTTTACCATTCAAAATAGAAAAGGGCGTAATTACCCAAATTGTTTGCAAAGGTACATTAAAACGAAGAGATAACAAAATAAAATTGCAATTATTCACACTTTTCTGCAAATTTGCGCAAATCAGAGAAGAGGGGGATGAGAAAGAGAGAAAGAAAGATACACAAAAGGGCCGACCTCACGGCCAGCCCTTCCTTATACAGAGTAAAATTCAAATAGGTATGACTTAAATTTTACTAAAATTACATCTTTGTGATAACACCCTTCTCGGAACTCTCCAAGAACTGGATGATGTTCTGAATCTCCGGGCCGTCTGGCACCTGATCCTTGATCTGGTTGATGGCATCGAAGAGGGATGTCTGACCGTGGAATACCAAACGATAGGCATTAGCCACGTGCTTGCGCACCTTCTCAGTAATCTGGGCTGCCTCCATGATGATGCCGTTAGGACCGGCATACTTCACAGGCTTGCCACCTGCGATGATGTAAGGAGGAACATCCTTGGAGAAGGTGGTACCTGCCTGAATCATCGCCAAGTCGCCTACACGAGTCTTGGCATTCTCTACAACTGATGTTGAGTAGATGACACCATTGCCGATGATGCAATCGCCGGCAATCTTGGTACCATAACCGAATACGCAACCATTGCCAACCACGGTATCGTGAGAGATGTGCGCACCTTCCATCAAGAAGTTCTTATTGCCAAGCACAGTCTTGCCACCCTCGTAAGTACCGCGGTTGATAACCACGTTCTCACGGATGGTATTGTTATCGCCGATAACGACGAAACTGTTGGCACCACTGAAGTTGAAATCCTGTGGAAGCGCACCTACTACAGCACCCTGGAAAACCTTGTTGCCATTGCCCATGCGAGTACCATTCATGATGCTCACGAATGGATAGATGATGCAGTTGTCACCGATTTCCACATCGTCCTCGATATAGACGAAAGGATATATCTTGCAGTTGTCTCCAATCTTAGCCTTTGGAGAAACTTCTGCCTTTGGACTTATTATACTAGCCATAATAATCTAACATTTAACATTTAACACTTAACATTATTTGGCTCCTCCACCCAATGCATAGTAGAGGTTGACCACAGCCTGCATCTTGTAGAAGTCGTCGGCTACCTTGGAGAGCTGGACGTTGAGGAGGGATGACTGAGCTGAGATAACCTCCAAGTAAGAGCCACCTGCCTCGCCCATCAACTTACGAGTATCCTCCACGTTCTGTTCGAGCACCTTGATTTGCTTCTCCTCTACCTTGCCCTTCTCATCGGAAGAGTTGTAGAGCACAAGGGCATTGCTCACCTCGCTACCAGCCTTGAGCACGGTGTTCTGCCAAGTGTTGTAAGCCTGCTCATACTGAATCTTAGCCACCTTCAAGCCCATTACGAGTTTGCCATTTTGGAAGATTGGCTGAGTGAGCGAACCAACAGCTGAGAGCAACCACTTACCTGGGTTGACGATACCCATGCCGCTTGAGTTGGTGAAAGTACCATTGGCCGCAATGTTCAAGTTTGGATAGAAACGGCTGCGAGCGGTCTCGATGCCATAGAAACACTGAGCCAAATTCATCTCGGCAGCGTGAACATCAGCACGGTTGTTGAGCAACTGGATGCCTACGCCTGTTGAGAACTTAGAAGGAAGACTCTGGTTCTCCAACTTGCCACGAGCGATGGTGTGTGCCTGGTCGCCGATAAGTAGGCTCAAAGAGTTCTCGGTCTCACGAATCTGGCGCTGCAAGTCGGTCTTCTGTGTCAATACAGAATAGTAGTTAGACTCAGCAGCCTGGATAGAAGTGGAGCGATAGCCCATCTTGGTATCCTTGAGCACCTTCATGGTCTCCCAAGTATCCTTGGTCAAAGACTCCATATTGTTAACCAGCTCCACCTGCTTGTCGAGCATCAACAATGTATAGTACATGTTGGCGATGTTGGCGATGAGGTTGGTCTGTACAGACACTTGGTAATCCTTGGTCTGGAGCAGAGCCACCTGGGCACTGCGCTTCTGCGACAAGAGATTGCCCCAAAGGTCTGCGTTCCAGCTAGCCGAGATAGGCAAGCTGTAAGTCTTGGTGGCTGCGTTGCCATCCCAAGAAGAGATGGTACCCTGTGGAGAGAAAGCCAAAGATGGCAAGAAAGCCAACTTGGCTGCCTTCAACTGTGCCTCAGCCATCTGAACATTGAGAGCTGCGTTGAGCAGGTTGACGTTGTTCGCCAAGCCCTTCTCGATCAAGCCCTGCAACTGAGGGTCGGTGAATACGCTGCGCCATGGGATGTTGGCGAAAGTGGTGGTATCCTTCACTGCCAATGTATCGGAGATAGAGGCAGAGTCGCGAACCAATCCACTGGTCTTCACATCAGGACGCTCGTACTTTCCGTAGAGAGTCTTGCAGCTGCTCAAAGAGAGCGCTGCGAGACCTAATATGATGATATTTATATTCTTTTTCATTGTTTACGCTTGATGTTTATGTCCTTATTCCTGTACTGGAGCTGGAGCCTGGGTCTTCTTGTTGTGAGCGGCATTGGCATACTGCTCCAACTCTACGACTGCCTCCTCGTTCAACTCATCGTCGAATGTCAATGGCTTGATACGCTCCTGCAACCACTCGAACACTGCGAACAACGCTGGCACGATGAAGATCTGGCAGATAGTACCAATCAACATACCACCTACGGCTGCAGCACCCAAGGTCTGGTTACCATACTTACCTACACCTGATGCGAACATCAAAGGCAGCAAACCGATAACCATGGCGAGAGAGGTCATCAAGATAGGACGGAGACGAGCACCTGCACCCAAGATAGCTGAGTACTTGATAGCCATACCCGTACGACGACGCTCCAAGGCGAACTGTACAATCAAGATGGCGTTCTTAGCCAACAGACCGATCAACATAATCAACGAAATCTGCATGTAGATATCGTTAGAGTGACCGAACAGGTTGGTGAAGATGAACGCACCTGCCAAGCCGAATGGGATAGACAATACTACTGACAATGGCAAGATGTAACTCTCGTACTGGGCACTCAAGATCAAGTAAACGAATACGATACAGAGTGCGAAGATCAAACCGGTAGAGTTGCTGGACTCTGCCTCTGAACGGGTCAAACCAGAGTACTCGTAACCATAGCCATCTGGCAAAGTTTCCTTAGCCACCTCGGCGATGGCCTTCATACCATCACCAGTAGAGTAACCACTGTTAGGAGTTACGGAAACATCCATAGAGGTAAACAGGTTGAAACGTGTGATGTTGGATGGACCGAACATCTTCTTCAGTGTAACGAACTCACTTACTGGAGACATGGTGCCATCGGCACAACGTACGTAAATCTTGCTCAAATCGTCTGGACGCATACGACTCTCAGGACCAGCCTGAATCATGACACGGTAGAGTTTACCGTAAGCATTGAAGTTAGATGCGTAGAGACCACCAAGGTAACCCTGCATTACAGAAAGCACGGTGTTAGGAGAGATACCTGCCTGCTTGGTCTTGGCAACATCCACATCCACCATATACTGTGGATAGTTAGGGTTGTACTGAGTCTGGGCGGTCTGAATCTCAGGACGCTTGTTCAACTCAGCCAAGAACTTCTGTACATTGCTAAAGAACTTGTTCAAGTCACCACCGGTCTTATCCTGCATGGTCATGGTAATACCATTCTGCATAGAGAAACCAGAGATCATAGGTGGAGCGAAGGCAAGCACCTGTGCATCCTTGATGGCAGCAGTCTGCTTGTAGATCATACCCAATACAGAGGTTGACTCCATAGGGTTGACGAACAACGCCTCGATGCCACCGCCTGTGAGAGCACACTTGATGCGATGGAAGAATCCACCTGGACGCTCCTCGAATGGCTTCAACTTGATAATGATGGTACCCTGGTTGGAACCCGCACCACCGATGAAGCTATAACCCATGATGGCGTTACGTGTTTGGATGGCTGGATTATCAGCGAGCATCTTATCCACCTGCTTCACCACCTCGGAAGTCTTTTCCTGAGAAGTACCAGGGGCTGTAGAGATACAGCAGAACAAAGTACCGGTATCCTCATCTGGCACCAAACCAGTCTTGGTAGTACCCATCAAGACAACCAAGGCAATGACACCAGCAACGATAGCGCCAGCGGCAACGATACCATGATTGATGACCCACTTGACACCACCTTTATACTTATTGGTAATCTTCTCGAACTGATAGTTGAATCCAGCATGGAAACGGTCGATGAAAGACATCTTCTTCTCATCCTGACCTTCCTCGTGTGGCTTCAGCAACATTGCACAAAGCGCAGGAGACAAAGTCAACGCGTTAACAGCGGAAATGACGATAGACACAGCCATGGTTACACCGAACTCACGGTAGAAGTAACCAGATGTACCACCGATAAATGACACAGGAACGAACACGGCAGACATCACCAAGGTAATGGAGATGATGGCACCAGAGATTTCGTTCATGGCGTCGATAGAAGCGGTAAGGGCGCTCTTGTAACCCTGGTCGAGCTTGGCATGGACAGCCTCCACAACCACGATGGCATCATCGACCACAATGGCGATAGCCAACAGGAGGGCGGACAGCGTCAGCAAGTTGATGGAGAATCCGAATACCCAAAGGAAGAAGAAGGCACCAATCAAAGCCACAGGCACGGCAATCATAGGGATCAACGTAGAACGGAAGTCCTGCAAGAAGATATATACCACAATGAACACCAACACCAAGGTGATGATCAAGGTGAACACTACCTCCTCGATAGATGCGAACAAGAACTCGGTAACATCCATCAAGATAACGTTCTTCAACCCTGGAGGATAGTTCTTCTCCAACTCATTCAAGGTCTGCTTTACATCCGTTGCAATCTGGGTAGCGTTGGAACCAGCAATCTGCTGAACCATACCCATCACGGCAGGCTGACCATTGTTGAGCAAGTTTACGTTGTACTGCAAACCACCCAACTCAATCTTGGCTACATCGCCGAGACGAAGGGTCTGACCTGAAGCATCACTCTTAATCAAAATGTTCTCATACTCGATAGGAGTCTTCAAACGACCTTTGTAACGCAAAGTATATTCATACTGCATATCGGTTGACTCACCAAAGCTACCAGGGGCAGCCTCAATGTTCTGCTCAGCCAAGGCATTGGAGATGTCGGAAGGAACGAGTCCGTACTCCTTCATCTTCTCTGGCTTCAACCAGATACGCATAGAGTAGTTACGAGTAGAAGGACTCTGCACATCACCCACACCATTGATACGCTTCAACTGAGGAATAACGTTGATCAAGGCGTAGTTGGTAACAAACTGGTCGTCGTAACGGCCATCGTCGGTGGTCAGAGCGAACATAATCACGTTAGAGCTCTGGCGCTTGGTAACGGTGACACCCACCTTGGTAACCTCGGCAGGAAGCAAAGCCTGTGCCTGGGACACACGGTTCTGCACGTTGACCGCAGCCATATCGGCATCGGAACCTTGCTTGAAGTAAACGGTAATCTGCGCAAAACCAGAGTTGGATGCCTGAGAAGTCATGTAGGTCATGTTCTCCACACCATTGATACTCTCCTCCAAAGGAGCGATGACTGAGTTCAGCACAGTCTGGGCATCGGCACCCGTATAGGTGGTAGATACCGTGATGGTAGGCGGCGCGATATTAGGATACTGCTCGATAGGCAGTGATATCAAGCCGATGGTACCCAGCAAGACGAAGAAGATGGAAACCACCGTCGAGAGTACTGGGCGTTTTATAAAGTTTGTAAATGACATAATTTACTATTTTTCTTTATACCTTATTATATATAGTAATGATTCCTGCTGCTTTCAGGCAGGAATTACTTCTTGCCACTCATGGTTGCAGCGAAGTCATGGGCGTTATCCTGAGACTCACCCAACTTGGCTGCCTCAGCAATCTTCTGATTGTAACGCTGTACGGTGATTGGCTTAATCTGCTGACCATCGGTCAACTTGGTGATACCCTTCACAACGATGCGGTCGCCTACATGAAGACCAGAAGTTACGATATAGTTCTTGCCATCATCCTGTGGATTAACCTTGATCTCAGAATACTTCACCTTGTTGTCCTTGGTTACGATGTAAACGAAAATCTTATCCTGTACCTGAGAGCAAGCCTCCTGTGGGATAACGATGGCATTGTTGTCGTCGTTAGGGATGACAATCTGACCGGCACCACCACTCTTCAACAACTTCTCTGGGTTAGCGAAGTGTGCGATGAGGGAAACGGCACCTGTAGTAGCGTCGATGACACCACTCATCTTAACGACCTTTCCTGGATGATTATAGATAGAACCGTCTGCAAGTTGCAACTTCACAGCTGGGAATGCAGCGATGGCTGCCTGCATGCTACCATTGGTCTTGGTCATGTTCAAGATCTGAGTCTCAGAGAGAGAGAAGAACACTTCCATGGTGCTGATGTTGGAGATGGTGGTCAAAGCCTGACCAGATGCGCTAACCAAAGCACCCTCCTTCAAAGGAAGACTGCCAACGACACCTGCTGATGGGCTCTTTACAGTACACCAAGCCAACTGCTCACGAGCTGAAGCCAAAGATGCCTCTGCCTGAGCCACCTGAGCCTGGGCTGTAGCCAAGGAGTTGGCTGCTGTAGAAAGCTCATACTGACCGATGATCTTGCTATCAAACAATTTCTTGTTGTTCAAGTAAGTCAAACGAGCTGTGTTAGCCTGAGCCTTGGCTGTATTGACAGCAGCTGCACACTGACGAACAGCAGCCTGGTAAGTCTCGCTATCAATGGAGAACAAAGGCTGACCAGCAGATACGGTCTGACCCTCATGCACGTAAACCTTCGTGATGAAACCAGAAACCTTAGGACGTACCTCTACATCCTGGATACCCTTGATGGTGGCAGGATAAGTGGTCTGCAAAGCTGCATTGGTAGAGCCAATAGTCTCTACAGCGAACTCATCGTCGCTGAAGTCTGGCAGTCCACCCTTGCTTTTACTTCCACATGATGTCAAAGTTGCGATAGCACAAATAGCTGCAACAAACAAAACGTTTTTAATTTTCATACCTATTATTATATATTAAATTTATTTTTATTATCATACCTAATTATAAAAGGAGGCAAGGAATTTATTTGCTTTCCCCCCATGCCTATGGAAACCCAAAGCACTCTCTGAGTTTTAAAAACGCTGCAAAATTACTAATAATATACGAATAACGGCTCGCTTGGAGCCGTTATTTAACAAAAATTATTCTCTATTTTGAGTTTTCTTCTTTTTTTCTATCCCTTTTGTTTGAAATCTTTAGCACTTTCATTTGCTTTCTTTCCCCATCTACAAAGGGATTTCCCGGCAAAATCACTTCGTCTCCAATCCCATTTCTGTGGCTTTCTTCAGCAACAACTCCATCAAAGGCTCCCGCTCATTGGGCACCTTGTTATCGAGCACCGCATCCTTCAAGGTTTGCTTCAACGTACCCACTTCTCTACAAGGTTTCAAGTGGAACATTTCCATAATTTCGTTGCCGTCGATACATGGCTGGAGCAATCGCTTATAGTCACGTTCCTGCAAGTCGGCGAGCTTCTCTCTCACCATCTTGAAGTTGTCGAGAAAACGCTGCTTGCGCACCTGGTTCTTGCTGGTGATGTCCGCCTCGCAAAGCGTCATCAAGTCGTTGATGTCATCGCCCGCATCGTTCAGCAAACGGCGCACGGCACTATCCGTCACCTCCTCGTCGGCTATCACGATAGGACGCATGTGCAGTTCTACGAGCTTCTGCACATACTTCATCTTCGCATCCATCGGCAGTTTCATGCGGCGGAAGATATTCGGAATCATCTTCGCCCCGATGATGTTGTGGCTGTGAAAAGTCCAGCCGATGCTGTTGTCCCAACGCTTGCTCTTCGGTTTGCCGATGTCATGGAAGAGTGCCGCCCATCGAAGCCAAAGATTATCGCTGTGCTTGCAGACATTCTCCAGCACCTCCATCGTATGATCGTAATTGTTCTTGTGCGCCCTACCGTTGCGAGTCTCCACCTTATCCATTACCACAAGCTCTGGCAATATGAGGTCTAGAAGCCCCGTATCCTTCAAGTAATAGAAGCCACTGCTAGGATGCTTGGAGAGCATGATTTTGTTCATTTCGTCAGCAATGCGCTCACCACTGATAATCTTCAGTCGCTCAGCGTTGCGAGAAAGGGCTGCGTAGGTTTCGTCCTCTATCTGAAAATTGAGTTGGGTGGCGAAACGCACACAGCGCATCATACGAAGAGGGTCGTCGGAGAAAGTGATGTCTGGGTCTAGCGGAGTGGCGATGATACCATCCTCCAAGTCATAGACACCATCGAAAGGATCGACGAGCTCGCCAAAGCGGTCCTTGTTCAAGCACACCGCCATCGCATTGATGGTGAAATCGCGGCGATTCTGGTCATCCTCCAAGGTACCATCCTCCACGATAGGCTTGCGCGAGTCACGATGATAACTCTCCTTGCGAGCACCTACGAACTCCACCTCCGTATCCTTGTACTTCACCTGAGCGGTGCCAAAGTTACGGAACACGGAGAGATGCGCCCGCTTGCCCAACATCTTCTTGAGGGCGGAAGCCACCTCGATGCCGCTGCCCACGACAACCACATCTATATCATTGGAAGGACGCTCCAGGAAGAGATCTCGCACATATCCACCTACCACATAGCATTCCACAGACAGCGAATCCGCCGCCTCTGAAATCTTATGAAATATATCTTTATCAAGTATTTGTGCCAATTCGGCATCAGTCAAATTTCTCATGCTTATTTTTCTTTCGGGGTGCAAAGTTACTATAATTCGTGCAAAATACAAAATAAATATTTGGCTATTTCACGAGAAATGTGTAAATTTGCACCGAATTTCGAAATTATTATGGCAAATTTATTGAAAACAGAACAGCAGTTTAAGGCTGTCATGGCTGAATGCAGGGCATTGTTTGAGAAGAAGCTTCATGATTATGGAGCCTCTTGGAGAATCTTACGTCCTTCTTCGCTGACAGACCAGCTCTATATCAAGGCGAAGCGTATCCGCTCGCTCGAAATCAAGAAGGAATCTCTTGTTGGCGAAGGCATCCGTCCTGAGTTCATCGCCCTTATTAATTATGGTATCGTGGGACTCATCCAGCTTGAAAAGGGATTTGTGGATGCAGTGGATATGACTCCAGAAGAGGCGATGAAGCTCTACGACCAGCACGCCAAGGAGGCTTTGGAGCTGATGCTCAAAAAGAACCACGACTACGACGAGGCTTGGCGCTCGATGAGGGTGAGCAGTTATACCGACTTCATCCTCACCAAGATACAGCGTATCAAGGAAATCGAAGACATCGCAGGAGCCACCCTTGTATCGGAAGGCATCGACGCCAACTACATGGACATCATCAACTATGCCGTGTTCGGAGCAATCAAGTTGAGTGAAGAGTGAAGAACAAAGAGTGAAAAATTCAAATGCAGAATAAGGGTTTTCGAATATTAACAAAAGTAGCGGTGAACGTGGGAAGACTGCTTATGGCGGTAACCTTCATCTTCTCGGGATTCGTGAAGGGTATGGATCCACTGGGCACGCAATATAAGATAACCGACTACCTGGAGGCGCTGCACATCGACTGGCTGTTTCCTACTTGGAGCACGCTCCTAATGTCGGTACTGCTCGCCATGTGCGAGTTTGCCATCGGTATCTTCCTGCTCTTTGCCATCCGCAGAAGACTGGTGAGCAAGATTACGCTCTTCGTGATGAGTGTGATGACGCTGATAACCCTGTGGATTGTCATCGCAAACCCGGTGAAAGACTGCGGATGTTTCGGCGATGCCATCGTGCTGACAAACACGGAGACGTTCGTCAAGAACATCATCCTGCTCGCCATCGCCATCCTGCTCTGGAGGAAGCCGCTGGAGATGCCGAGACTCATATCGAAATCGACACAGTGGATTGTCATCAACTACACCTTCCTCTACTCCATCCTGATGAGCATGTGGAGTCTGTGGTATCTACCGCAGTTTGATTTCCGCCCATACCACATCGGTGCGAACATCGCCAAGGGAATGGAGATTCCGAAGGGAGCCAAACAGCCCAAGTTTGACACCACCTTCATCTTGGAGAAGAACGGAGAGCGAAAGGAGTTTACGATAGACAACTACCCCGACTCCACCTGGAAGTTCATCGACAGCAAGACTGTGCAGACAGAAGAGGGATATGTGCCACCTATCCACGACTTCAGCATCGAGGACACGAAGACAGGCGAGGACATCACGCAGGACGTGCTTCACGACAAGGGTTACACCTTCCTGCTCATATCGCCACACCTGGAGTTTGCCGATGACAGCAACTTCGGCAACATCGACGAGATATACGAATATGCCAACGACCATGGCTACAAGTTCATCTGCCTCACGGCAAGCACGGAGCAAGCCATCAAGCACTGGCAGGACATCACTGGAGCGGAATATCCTTTTTATATCACGGACGAGACAACGCTGAAGACCGTGATACGCAGCAACCCAGGACTCCTGCTATTGAAGAACGGCACCATCATCCAAAAATGGAGCCACAACGACCTGCCCAGCATGACGGAGATAGCAGACAAGCCACTGGAGCAAACAGAAATAGGCAAGATGCCTAAGATAAGCGCCACCAAGAAGATAGCAGGCATCGTATCCTGGTTTGTGATACCACTGGTATTGCTCACCATCACCGACCGCCTATGGGCATGGGGCGCCTGGATTAGAAAAAAAGAGAATTCGAACAGAATATTATCAACTTTTAAAAAGAAAAGAAAAATGAGAAAGAAAATTGTTGCAGGTAACTGGAAAATGAACATGAACTTGCAGGACGGTGTAGCTCTCGCTAAGGAAATCAACGAGGCTTTGGTAGCAGATAAGCCAAACTGTGGCGTTATCATCTGCACTCCTTTCATCCACTTGGCTTCTGTAGCACAGGTATTGGATTCATCTGTAGTAGGTCTCGGTGCTGAGAACTGCGCAGACAAGGCAAAGGGTGCTTACACTGGTGAGGTTTCTGCCGAGATGGTCAAGAGCACAGGTGCTCAGTACGTTATCCTCGGTCACTCTGAGCGTCGTCAGTACTATGGCGAGACAGCTGAGATCTTGAAGGAGAAGGTAGAGTTGGCTTTGGCTAACGGTTTGAAGGTTATCTTCTGCTGCGGCGAGACTCTTGAGGAGCGCGAGGCTGAGAAGCAGAACGAGGTAGTAAAGGCAGAGCTCGACGGTTCTGTATTCCACTTGAGCGCTGACGCTTGGAAGAACATTATCCTCGCTTACGAGCCAATCTGGGCTATCGGTACAGGTAAGACTGCTACAGCTGACCAGGCTGAGGAAATGTTGGCATACATCCGCTCTATCGTAGCTGAGAAGTATGGCAAGGAGGCTGCTGAGGACACAACTATCCTCTACGGTGGTAGCTGCAAGGCTAGCAATGCTCCTGAGCTTTTCTCTAAGCCAGACATCGACGGTGGCTTGATCGGTGGCGCTTCTTTGAAGGCTGCTGACTTCAAGGGTATCATCGACGCTTGGAAGAAATAATCCCCAAAAAGATTTTTCGACATTCAAAGGGATGCTCTTCCTTTGCCGAAGAGCATCCCTTCTTATTAAATAAGACATCATAAAAGGAATAGTCATGAAACAATTCGTCACATTATTGATTTTCATCCTCTGCAACTGCATGACATCACATGCACAGAACAATTACCTGGACTATCTCAAGCAGAGCAAGCCAGGACAGGGTGTTGTGACCGTGAACCAAAGCAAGGCTATCGACGAATTGGTAAACGGAAAGCAAGTCCCGAACACTGCGAACGGAAACAAGGTACAGACGAACCCACAAGACGACAAGACTAAGACTACCCCACAACCACAAAGAAACAGGAACGAAGCCCAGCGCAAAACCACTGAGCCTCAACATAAAGGCACGGACACCCAGCACAAGACGACGACCGAGCCTCAGCACAAGGGCACCGAGCCTCAGCACAACGTGAGACCAGACTCCATCAAGAAGAACGAGCCTCAACAGGCGAACAAGGAGGGAAACCACGAAAACAATGCAGCAAAGGCTGAGAACAAAAAGGAAGAAACCGACATACCTGTAGTGGATATGCGCAAGAAAGTGATGCGCAAGAGCTACAAGGTGACAGGATATAGAGTACAGGTTTACGCTGGCGGCAACTCCCGCAACGACAGATTGCAAGCGGAGCAAACGGGCAACAACATCAAGATGAAGTTCCCTGACCAACCGGTGTATGTGCACTTCTACTCGCCAAGATGGATTTGCCGCATGGGCAACTACAAGACCCTCGGCGAGGCCCAGAAGGTATTGAGCAAGGTGAGAGCCTTGGGATACAGACAGGCTTGCCTGGTAAAAGGGCAGATTACGGTACAATATTAAATAAGTGAAGAACGAAGAGCGAAGGGTGAAGAATTCAACACTCAACATTCAACATTTAAAATTATCATATAAAGGATGAATCCAGAAACAGAATTTCGCGAGGGACTCGACGAACTCGCAGGACATTATAAGGAGGTATTGAAACTTTTAGGAGAAGACCCAGAGCGTGAGGGATTGCAGAAGACCCCGATGCGTGTGGCAAAGGCAATGCAGATATTGACTCGTGGCTATACACAGGATGCCCACAAGGTATTGACCGACGCTCTCTTCGAGGAGAAATATGACCAGATGGTCATCGTGAAGGACATTGACTTCTTCTCGATGTGCGAGCACCATATGTTGCCTTTTTATGGCAAGGTGCACGTGGCTTACATCCCAAACGGCAAGATTACCGGATTAAGCAAGATTGCCCGTGTGGTGGATATCTATAGCCATCGCCTGCAGGTACAGGAGCGCTTGACCCAACAAATCAAGGACTGCATCCAGGAAACCCTGAATCCACAAGGCGTGATGGTTGTCATAGAGGCCAAACACATGTGCATGCAGATGAGAGGCGTGGAGAAACAAGGCTCCATCACAACCACAAGCGACTACAGTGGCGTGTTCGAGTCATTGAACACTCGCCAGGAATTCATGAGCCTCTTGAGAGGCGAAAGTAAGAGAATCTAAATATTCAACATGATGCTAAAGTTTATATCTTGGAACGTAAATGGCCTTCGTGCTTGCGTGGGCAAGGACTTCGAGAACCAGTTCAAGGCTCTTGACGCCGATTTCTTCTGTCTGCAAGAGACGAAGATGCAAGAAGGACAGCTCGACTTAAACTTCGATGGTTATGAGAGTTACTGGAACTACGCCGAAAAGAAGGGATATTCCGGAACTGCCATCTACACCAAGCACAAGCCATTGAACGTAAGCTATGGCATGGGCGTGGAGGAGCACGACCATGAGGGAAGAGTCATCACTTTGGAGTACGACGACTTCTTTCTTGTGACTTGCTATACCCCTAATTCGCAGACCGAGCTCAAACGTCTGGACTATCGCATGACATGGGAAGACGATTTCCGCAAGTTCTTAAAGACACTCGATGCCAAGAAGCCCGTTATCATCTGTGGCGACTTGAACGTAGCACATGAGGAGATAGACATCAAGAATCCGAAGACCAACCGAAAGAATGCGGGATTTACCGATGAGGAGCGAGAGAAGATGACCGTTCTCCTAAACGATGGCTTTACGGATAGTTTCCGCTATCTCCACCCCGAGGAAGTAACCTACTCGTGGTGGTCATACCGCTTCAAGGCAAGAGAGAAGAACGCCGGTTGGCGCATCGACTATTTCTTGGTTTCGGATGCCATCAAGGACAAGATAGCAGAAGCCAAGATTCACACCGAAATCATGGGTAGCGACCACTGCCCTGTGGAATTAGACTTGAACATTTAAGAAATATGTACGTATAAGAAACATAAACGTATAAAAAAGACAAAGGCTAGCAATGAATCCATTGCTAGCCTTCTTTTTTTCTTGTACATATTATGGGGATGTACCTTCCTCACGGAAGCCATCCCCATATTGGTCATATCAACATAAAATTTTAATTTATATAAGAGAGATTTTTAATTTCTAATGAAGAAATCTTATTACTTATTGCAAGCAAATATCATGCCATCATTTTGACACTACATAAACTGCTTGATTTCAGAGAGATTTCTCTTCTCAGAAGTACCGTCCTTGTAAGTTACCATGAAGTAGTCGTGAACAGACTTACCGTTCTTGAACTGAACGACAGCCACACCTCCTTCACGGAGCTGGAGAGTAAAGTAACCCTCACGTTTGCCATTGACATACTTGCCATGCCATTTCTCCTTACCATTCTTATAATAGGTAGTAACCTCGCCATTGAAAATGGTATTACGATCGTTTCCGAGGTCGATGAAGCTATATCCACCCTCAGCACGGAGGTTACCATTCATATAGAAGTCCTGGAAAACGTCCTTCTTATTGATGCCAGTGCCTGTAGTCATCAGCAGTCTGTAATAACTAGCCTGTTCTGCACTAGCTACATTGCTCATATTTTCTGCATAGAAAATAGTGTCAGCTACTACTGTTGCGTTCTCTACGTGCTTACGACCGAAAGCTGCTACGGTCATCAAAGCCATCAATGAGAATAATATAACTCGTTTCATATCTTTAATTTTTAGGATGTTATTATTAATTGTTTTATTTGTTGTTTCTTTCTTTTTCTGTTGCAAAGATACAACGTTTTTCGATAAGTCGGACATTCCTTAACGCTATTTTATCATATTTTTTTTGTATGTTTTACTTTTAGACTGAAAACGCACACAAACTTACAGATTGATTATTTGTTGCTCAATATCGCTCATTTCGAAAGGACTGATTAGAAATAGAGGCAATTTTCGCCTAAGCAAGTTTACATATTGTCAGCCAATTGATTTACATCAATCGGCATTTTCAAGATATTTTTCTCAGATTTCACAAACTTTTTGAGTTGTTACGCAACGTATGTACTTTTTATTTTGTACTTTTGCATATGAATATATATAAAATAAGGTACACGTATGACAAAATATACAATCAAGGCACCAAGCCTACTCAATGCAAGCATCAACTTGCCAGCATCAAAGAGCATCAGTAACCGCGCACTTATCATTAGTGCGATGGCAGGTAGCAAGATACAACCCAGCAACCTTAGCGACTGTGATGATACAGAGGTCATCATAGCTGCACTCAAAGATATGCCAGATGTTATCGACATTAAAGCTGCAGGTACAGCGATGCGATTCACTACTGCATATCTAGCAGCAACATCGGGCGAGCACACCATCACAGGTACAGAGCGAATGCAAAATCGACCAATCGGTATTCTTGTAGATGCATTGCGCTATCTGGGTGCCAACATCACATACGTGAAAAAGGAAGGTTATCCTCCACTTCACATCAAGGGAAGGCCATTGGATGGCGGTCACTTGGAAGTAGTCGGTAACATCAGCTCACAATATATATCAGCCCTGTTGATGATAGGTCCTATCCTAAAGAATGGCTTGGAATTGAAATTGACAGGTGAGATAGCTTCACGCCCTTATATCGACCTCACCCTATGGACGATGAAAGAGTATGGGGCCGTTGCGGATTGGACAGACATGGACACCATCACCGTGAAGCCTCAACCTTACAAAGAAACTCCTTATATGATAGAAAACGATTGGAGCGCCTCCTCTTATTGGTATGAGATGATGGCATTGAATGGCGACATCGACTCTCGTATCCAGTTAAATGGACTGATGGATTGCTCCAAGCAGGGAGATTCTGTAGTAAAATATATCTTTAGTTTGCTAGGAGTAAAAAGCGAATTTGAAAATCATGACAGCATCTCAAATGTCACACTGAAAGCACATCGCTGCTTACTGCCAAAATTCGACTATGACTTCAGCGGCTCTCCAGACCTAGCCCAAACTATTGTAGTAGCTTGTTGTGCACTCAACGTAAAGTTTAAGTTCACCGGATTGGCAAGTCTAAAAATAAAAGAGACAGACCGCATCGAGGCATTAAAGACGGAATTAAAGAAAGTAGGATATGTAATCCGTGACGAAAACAACAACACCCTAATATGGGATGGAGAAACCTGCGAACCATCTTTCGCTCCAATCGACACCTACGAGGATCATCGTATGGCAATGGCTTTCGCACCTCTCGCCTTCAAGTTTCCACAGATAGAAATAAACAACCCAGAAGTGGTAAGCAAGTCATATCCTCACTATTGGGAAGATCTCAAGAAAGTAGGATTCACAATAAGTGAAGAGTAATAAGTGAAGAGTAATAAGTGAAGAGCGAGAAATGAAGAGTAAAAAATGAAGGAGTCTTATGATATACTTAATTATAGCTTTGATCGTTTTGGGTGTCATCTCTGCATTCTTTGGCATTTTTGCCCATAAGAAAGGGGAGGAAGAGGATCCTCTAAAGGAAGGCATATCGTGCAACACCTGCAATGGGGAAAACACCAAATGTGAACAAGACTGCATGATGGAGGCTGCCACCAAGGACATAGAATACTACGATGACGAGGAATTAGACAGATTCGCCGGACGAGAGGCTGACAGCTATACCGACGAAGAAGTGGAGGAATTCTCTGAAGTACTCTATACCATGCAACCCGAAGAGGTAGCAGGATGGAACAGAAGCTTGATTCTGAGAGGTATCAACCTACCCAACCAGTTGAAAGATGAAGTAATCAACTTTTTAAGCTAAAAGTTGATTACTCCATTATATTCTCTGTTCAAATTTCAATGTTTTATGTAATGGATATACTACAATATACATTTTTCCAAAACGCACTACTTGGAGCCATATTGGCCAGCATCCTGTGCGGTTTTATAGGAACTTACATCGTTACCCGCCGATTGGTATTTATCAGTGGCGGCATTACCCATGCCTCATTCGGCGGCATAGGCATTGGAGTATTCGCTGGCATCAACCCGATACTCTCTGCCATGGTCTTTGCCATACTCAGTGCCTTCGGCGTACAATGGATTTCTCACAAGAAAGATGTGAGAAAAGATTCAGCCATCGCCATGTTCTGGACACTCGGTATGAGCGTGGGTATCATCTGTTGTTTTCTCACACCAGGATTCATGCCAGATCTCCCATCCTTTCTGTTTGGAAGCATTCTTGCCATCGACAGCACAGACCTGTGGCTACTGGGCGGACTAACGCTCGTAGTAGCCATCCTATTCACTTGCCTCTTGCGCCCCATACAGAACATAGCCTTCGACAGCACCTTTGCCCGTTCGCAACATCTACCAGTAACCGCCATTGAGTATCTGATGATGACACTTATCGCCATGACCATCGTATCCACTCTCAAGATGGTCGGCATCGTACTAGCTATCAGCTTGCTCACCATTCCCCAAATGACCGCCAACCTCTTCACCTACAAATACAAACAAATGATAGGCGTAAGCATCATTCTGGGCTGCATCGATTGCATAGCAGGACTCTACACAAGCTATCTGCTCAACGTACCTTCAGGAGCCACCATCATCTTTATCAGCATCGTGGTTTTCGCACTAGCAAAAATCGCCAAAAGCATCAAAAGGGAGAAATGACAGGAAATCACACCATCAAGACAATTATATACTCTGTGATGCTCATCACTGTAGCAGTAAGCATCCTGGGATGCTCTACGCAGAAAAACACTGCGCAGAGCAGATGGTGGCATGCCTTCAACGCCCGATATAACACCTACTATAATGGAACTGTAGCATACATTGAAGGTTCTTTGGAAAAGGAAAACGGCAGCAAAGATAATTACACAGAGCAAATTCCCCTATATACGGTAAGCAACAAAAACAGCCGTGAACTTGGCAAGAGTAACTTCGACAGAGCCGTCGAGAAGTGCGAGAAAGCCATCCATCAACACAGCATCAAGCGACGAGCAGTATGGAACAAAAACCGTCGCAAGACAGCAAAAGACATAGAATGGCTAAATCGCAAGGAATACAATCCATTTTTATGGAAAGCTTGGATGCTAATGGGGCGCTCACAATTTTTCAAAGGCGACTTCGAGGGAGCAGCTGCAACCTTTGCCTACATGAGTAGAATCTACGCCACCCAACCAGCTATTTATGGGAAAGCCCGGGCATGGCTTGCCAAATGCTATATAGAGGAAGGATGGACCTACGATGCAGAAGACGTGATCCGCAACATGGAGCGCGACTCCATCCATTGGCGCGCCCAAAAAGACTGGGACTACACCTATGCCGATTACTATATCCATATCGGAAATGTTGCCAAAGCCATCCCATACCTACGTAAAGTTATCAGCCACGAAATGCGCCACAAGCAAAAAGCGCGCGAATGGTATTTGATGGGACAACTACAAGCCTCCGCCGGAAGCACATTAGAAGCTTACAAAGCCTTCAAACATGTGATAAGGCTCAATCCTCCATACGAATTGGAGTTTAACGCACGCATCGCCATGACCGAGGTGATGGCAAGCAACAATGCCAAGAAAATGATAAGCAGACTCAAGCGTATGGCTGCCTCAGACAACAACAAGGAGTATCTAGACCAAGTATATTATGCCATCGGTAACATCTACCTGAGTAAGAAAGATACCCTACAAGCCATATCAGCTTATGAAAAAGGCAACAAAAAGGCAACCAGAAACGGTATTGAAAAAGGTGTATTGCTTCTACACCTTGGAGACTTGTATTGGGAAAAAGAAAAATTCTCCGATGCGCGCAGATGCTACGGAGAAGCCATCGGCTTATTGGACAAAGAGAGAAAAGACTACCAACAACTTTCAAAACGCTCCAAGATTCTAGACGAACTCGTTCCTTACACCGAGGCGGTACAGGTACAAGATTCCTTGCAACAACTAGCAAACATGAACGAAAAAGACCGAAACACCGCCATCGACAGAGTCATCGAGGCTCTGAAGAAAAAAGAGAAGGAAGTAAGAGACAAGAAAGCCGAAGAAGAAGCTTCTACTACCCGAGACCCAAACAATGGCGGTAACTTCGCAAACTACGGTCAGTCTCAAAATAAAAGAAACGCCTCACAAGGCAATGCAAACATCTCCCAAAACACAGACTCCCAAGGGCTGTGGTACTTCTATGCGCCTATCACCGTGAGTCAAGGAAAGGCTCTTTTCCAAAAATTATGGGGTGACCGAGCTAATGTAGATAACTGGCAACGCATCAACAAAACAATAGTAGCCTCTACAGAACACACAGATGAGTCTAAAGAAGAACTAATCGATGCAGGAGAGCCATCCAACCCAAGCGAACAAAACACGCTTGAAGATAAAGAAAAAGGTAGTGCAAAAAGCGCAATCAACGATCCACACAAACGAGAATACTATCTAGCACAAATTCCTCTCAACCCAAAGCAATTGGCAGAAAGCAACAAACTCTTGGCTGATGGGCTATACCATTCTGGAGTCATCTTCAAAGATAAGTTAGACAACTTGAGATTAAGTCAAAAAGCATTTCTCAGATTGGTGAATGAGCATCCGGACTATGAGCATCTAGACGACGTGTACTACCACTTATACCTACTCTATTCGAGAGCGCACAAGCCAAATGAGGCCAACGCTTACATTCAAAAGTTAAAGACAGAGTATGCCCAAAGTCCATGGACGGCACTGCTCACCGACCCACATTATATGGAGAATGCGAAGATGGGAGTTCATATCGAGGACTCGCTATATGCAGAAACTTACCAAGCCTTCAAAGAAGGGCTATATAATAAGGTGAAAGATAATGCAAAGATTTCAGCAACAAGATTCCCTGATGGAGCCAATCGTGACAAGTTTCTTTTCATAAGTGGTCTGAGTCATCTGAATGATGGCGATCTCAATCATTGCTTGGAAGACTTGAAGCTTGTGGTGAACAAATATCCCGATAGCAGACTCTGCGAGATGGCTGGTATGATTATCAATGGAGTCAATGCAGGTAAGAGAGTATATGGTGGAAAATTTGACCTAGGTGACATTTGGACTCACCGAAGCTCAGATTTTAATCCGCAAAACGCCATCAAGCAAAAGAAATTCAGTGAAGAACGAAATGCCAACTTTGTGTTCCTCCTAGCCTACAGCCCAGATTCGCTCAACGAGAACCAGCTGCTATTCGAGGTCGCGAAGTACAACTTCACTTCTTACCTGGCAAGGAATTTCGACATCAACATCGAAGACATAGATGGCATGCACCGTATGCAAATCAGTGGCTTTGCCAATTACGACGAGGCACGCCAATATGCCAACGCCATTTATCAGCAAGAAAACATCAAGCTACTGCTGCCCAAAACGCACTCACTCATTATCAGCGAGGAGAATCTAGAACTCCTTGGCGTTAGCCATTCATACGAAGAGTACGAGAAGTTCTATACAAAACATTACGCTCCACTGAAGATTAGTAAGTTGCCACTGCTCATCGAACCTCGTAAAGAAGACTCTGACACGCAAGAGGAATCTTCACCCACAGAAACATCCACGCCAAAAGTGACAGGAAACAAAACTGAGGAAATACTAACGGAAGAAAAGCAGAAAGAAAAAGAAGAGGATACGGGCATCTATTTCGATGACGACAATGCTACGGACAACCCAAGAATAGAGGACGAATATTATGACTTAAAGGGGTTCTAAGATGTTGCTTATGGACATGTTAACATTCTTTAGCGACAACTATCGTTCTATTTCAATTATTCTTTGTACTTTAGCATCCCGAAAAGATAAGATTAGACAAAATGAGCAACGGATTATTACTATGGGTAGATGACGAGATAGAACTACTCAAGGCACATATCATCTTTCTGGAGAAGAAAGGATACAAGGTGGTGACGGTGAGCAATGGCCCTGATGCCATTGACCTTTGTCGCCAACAGACTTACGACCTTATACTCCTCGACGAGATGATGCCTGGCTTGAGCGGATTGGAAACCTTGCAGCAAATCAAGGAAATCCAGCCCGCTACCCCCATTGTGATGTGCACAAAAAGCGAGGA
This sequence comes from Candidatus Segatella papionis, assembly GCA_002297965.1. GTDB lineage: Bacteria > Bacteroidota > Bacteroidia > Bacteroidales > Bacteroidaceae > Prevotella > Prevotella papionis. Next base: position 12,039 of record DBLF01000064.1, on the reverse strand, counting down.
AGAGAATATTATGGACCAAGCCATCGGCTCCAAGATTGCAGACTATCTCATCAAGCCTGTCAACCCCAACCAAATACTCTTGTCGCTCAAGAAGAACATCCATCGCAAGGACATCGTTACAGAAGTAACCCAAAGTGGATACCAACAAGACTATCAGCAGATAGCCCTGCAAATTCAAAACTGCCACACGACCCAAGACTGGATGGAAGTATATAAACGATTGGCAAAATGGGAATTGGAACTGAGCGACACCGAGAGTTCGATGACAGAGTTGCTCACCATGCAAAAGGAAGAGGCGAATCATGGCTTTGCCAAATATATCACTAGGAACTACCTCAACTGGGTAGATTCCAAGAATTTTGGAAAAGCCGTGGAAGGGAAACCCGTCATGAGTCCCGATGTATTCAAAACGCAAATTTTCCCTAAACTCGACAAGGGAGAAAAGGTTTTTCTCATTGTCATCGACAACTTCCGTTACGACCAGTGGAAAATGCTGGCACAAGACATCGGCGACCTGTTCGATATGGAAGAAAACATGTATATGAGCATTCTTCCTACAGCTACACAATATGCCCGGAATGCCATCTTCAGTGGGTTGATGCCGAACAAAATTGCAGAAACATTTCCTGAGCTTTGGGTAGATGAGGACGAGGAGGAAGGAAAGAATCTCAACGAGGCTCCCCTTATCCAAACGCAACTCGACCGATTTCGCAAGCACTATAGCTTCAGCTATCATAAGATAAACGACTCTGTTGGAGCAGACAAACTGATGGAGCATTACAATGAATGCAAAACCTACGACCTGAATGTACTCGTCGTCAATTTCATCGATATGCTGTCGCATGCCCGAACAGAATCGAAGATGGTGCGAGAACTCGCCAACAACGAGAGTGCCTATCGTAGCATCACCCGAAGTTGGTTGCGCCACTCCGTTCTCGCAGAACTATTCAAGCGATTGTCACAGAGCGACTTCAAGGTTGTAATCACAACCGACCATGGCAGCATCCGTGCCTCGAAGCCTATCAAGATTATCGGTGACCGCAACACCAATACGAACTTGCGCTACAAACTGGGCAAGAATCTCGCCTACAATGCCAAGGAAGTATTTGCCATCAAGGAGCCTTACAAGGCTCAACTGCCAGCCCCCAACCTGAGTACATCGTATGTATTTGCCTACGGAGACAGCTTCTTCGCCTATCCGAACAATTACAACTACTACGTGTCGTACTACAAGGACACCTTCCAACACGGCGGTATCTCGATGGAAGAAATGCTTATTCCGCTCATCACTCTCACACCAAGGAAACGTTAAAACATAATAAAGATATGAAAATTAAGATTGACTCATTAGACAACATCCATGCTGCTGCCAAGGAATTCTTGGAGAACATGGGCGACGGCAAGGTCTTTGCCTTCTATGGCAAGATGGGAGCCGGCAAGACAACTTTCATCAAAGCTATCTGCGAAGAACTAGGTGTGGAGGATGTCATCACATCGCCTACATTCGCCCTCGTCAACGAATATACAGCCGGCAATGGCGACCCTATCTATCATTTCGACTTCTATCGTATCAAGAAGATTGACGAAGTGTATGACATGGGCTACGAAGACTATTTTTACGGAGGCAACCTCTGCTTCCTAGAGTGGCCAGAGCTTATCGAAGACCTCTTGCCTGAGGATGTAACCAAGGTACACATCACGGCAGAGGAAGACGGTTCTAGAACCGTGGAATGGTAAAAAGAGAATACGTCCCGACGTAGCAACAGCTACGCCGGGACGCAATTTATATGATTATTTTTTTTATAATTGCTCCAAGACAAAGGGAGCATCGTATCTTGCAAAACCTGACCTATAAGAGAGCCTGGAACTTCTCGGTAAGAGTTGCCTTGCTGGCTGCGCCAACAAACTTATCAACCAACTGCCCCCCCTTGAAAAACAAGATGGTAGGGATATTGCGCACCCCAAACTCCATAGCGATGTCATCATTCTCCTCTACATCACACTTGCCTACGACCAACTTACCATCAAACTCCTCAGCCAATTCTGATACGATAGGAGCGATCTGGCGACAAGGACCACACCAAGTAGCCCACAAATCCACTACCAATGGGAGCTCACCATTCTTGTAGCTCTCAAAATTCTCGGTTGTAATTGTTACTTCCATTTTTTATTCTTATTTTAATTAATACTATATTTTAATTAAAGGATTCTCATCAGTTTATCTGATACGACATCTTGGGATTTGCCTTGACAAAATCAATCAAATCCTTGCTTACGCCCACAGTCCTGTCTTGTGCCCTCATCAGTACATTCGTGTTGGAATCGGCATCATGTATCTGCAGGAAGAGTTGGGCATGTCCCTCATCATTTTCCACAACGGTCTTAATGTCGTTCACCAAGGTTTCATCTATGATAGAGCTATCCACAGTGATGGTAAACTTTTCCACACGGTTTTCCTTTACCGTCTGCAGATACTCCACCGTACTTATCTTGAAGTCAAGATAGTTGCTGTTGCCATATCGAGCCATACATTTAGCGGTGACATAGATGGTACTGCCTTCAACCATGATGCCTCGCCAGTTGCCCCAGTCCTCGCCAAAAAGAGCCAACTCCCCAGAGCCTTCGAAGTCCTCGATGGTTACAAAACCACAAGGCTTTCCCGTCTTGGTAAATTTAGACTTCACATCGGTGATAATACCACCGAAAACAATGTCTTCTTTCTTGGCTAACTCAGTCTTGTCTCCCAGTTCCGAACAATGGGTATTGCACAGATTATTGAGTATCAATTCATATTCATCCAATGGATGAGCTGAGAGATAGATGCCTACTAGTTCTCGTTCCTTGTTAAGCTTCTCGATGTTGCTCCAAGCCTCAACCTCAGGAATCGGCGGCGTTGCAATCTCCACGGCTTCGGTACCGCCGAAGAGAGAAGTAGCTGCTTCGCGCTGTTCTTGCTGATAAAGCTGTCCATATCTTACCAGCGTATCCAAGAAGGTATCCCCCTTGGCATTCTTACCAAAGAATTGTTCTCGCTTGATTCCAAAGCTATCAAAACCTCCACTCAAAGCCAAGGTTTCGAATGCCTTGCGGTTCACATTGCAGAAATCCACTCGCTCTGCGAAATCGAAGATGCTCTTGTAAGGACCATTCTTCTGTCTTTCCTCCACAATGGCATCGGCTGCAGGTGCGCCCATTCCCTTGATGGCTGAAAGACCGAAACGAATCTCTCCATGCTCATTCACGCCGAAGGCACGATAACTCTCATTGACATCTGGTCCCAAAGTCTTGATACCCATAGACTGGCACTCCTCCATCAATTTGGTGATTTCGGTAATCTGCGCAAATCGGCGGGTCATCAGTGCCGCCATGTATTCGGCAGGATAGTGCGCCTTGAGGTAGGCGGTTTGGTATGCCACCCAAGAATAGCAAGTGGCGTGAGACTTGTTGAACGCATAGGAAGCGAACTTCTCCCAGTCTCCCCAAATCTTCTCCAAGACCTTTGGATCATGACCATTCTCCTGACCTTGCTTGATGAACTTAGGTTTCATCGCATCTACGATGGCCTTTTTCTTCTTACCCATCGCCTTACGAAGGGCATCACTCTCACCTCGGGTGAAGCTGGCAAGTTGCCGGGAAAGGAGCATCACCTGCTCCTGATATACGGTGATACCGTATGTATCCTTCAGGTACTTCTCCATACAAGGAATATCGTACTTGATTTCCTCCTGACCGTTCTTACGAGCGATGAAGGAAGGGATATAGTCCATAGGTCCCGGACGATAGAGAGCGTTCATGGCGATGAGATCCTCAAACACCGTAGGCTTCAACTCACGCAAATATTTCTGCATACCTGGTGACTCAAACTGGAAGGTACCGATGGTCTGACCTTTCTGATAGAGCTGATAGGTCAGTTCATCATCGATAGGTATGTTGTCGAGGTCGATGACATCGCCCGTGGTTTGCTTGATTACCTTGCAAGCCTCCTTCATCTCGGAAAGAGTCTTCAAGCCCAAGAAGTCCATCTTGATCAATCCGGTCGATTCGATAACATGACCGTCATATTGTGTCACCGCCGTCTTCAGACCTGGGAAATCAGGGTCATCGGCGGTGGATACTGGCACCCAATTACTGATAGGGTCACGACAAATGATGAATCCACAGGCATGGATACCCGTACCTCGGATGGTTCCCTCCAGCATCTTGGCATACTTGATGGTATTGCTCTCACGAGGGTCACTTGAGAACTCCGCCTCCCTCAATTCCGGCGTATATTTTATGGCGTTCGGAAGATTCATCTTCGCACCATCTGGCAATCTATCTGGGATGGCCTTGCAAAGCGCATTTGCCTTATCAAGCGGCAATTTCTCCACACGTGCCACATCCTTGATGGAGTTCTTGGTTGCCATGGAACCGTAGGTGATGATATGGGCACAGTTCTCGTGTCCATACTTGTCCATCACCCAGCGCAACACCTTGCCTCGACCGTCATCATCGAAGTCGGTATCAATATCAGGCAGGTTGACACGGTCTGGATTCAAGAAACGCTCAAACAGGAGGTCATACTTCAAAGGGTCTATCTTGGTGATTCCTAAGCAATAAGCCACCACAGAACCTGCGGCGGAACCACGACCAGGTCCCACCATCACGCCCAATTCCTCGCGGGCGGCACGGATAAAGTCGGACACAATCAAGAAGTAACCCGGGAAACCCATCGTCTTCATCACGTGTAACTCGAAGTTCACATGCTCATCCACATTCTCAGGCAGAGGGTCTCCATAGAGTTTTTTGGCTCCCTCGTATGCCAAATGGCGCAGATACTCCGCCTCAAACTTGATACGATATATCTTGTCATAGCCACCCAATCGGTCGATTACCTTCTGACCTTCCTCAGGTGGCAATGGGTTTTCTCCGTTCTCATCGGTGGTGAATTCCTTGTAAAGATCTTCCTCGCTCACGCGTTCTCGCAACTGTTCCTCAGTACCAAAGCTTTCTGGGATTGGGAAGAATGGCATGATTGGACCATGATCGATACTGTATATTTCCACCTTGTCGAGCACTTCGAGCGTATTACTCAATGCCTCTGGTACGTCAGAGAAGATGTCGTTCATCTCCTGTTTCGTCTTAAACCACTCCTGCTTGGAGTAACGCATACGCTTTGGGTCATCGAGATCCTTGCCTGTGGCTATACAGAGCAGGTGGTCGTGCGCCTCGGCGGTTTCCTTATCCTCAAAGTGACAGTCGTTGGTGCAAACCACCTTGATGTTGTATTCCTTGGCAAACTCGATGAGCACATTGTTAGCCTTCTGCTGCAATTCGAATGCCTCACGATTGGCGAGGAACGGCAACGGCTCTTTCACCTCATGGCGCTGAAGCTCCAGATAGTAGTCATCACCAAAAAGATTATGATACCACTCACAAGCCTCACGGGCACCGGCGATGTCACCCTTCAGAATCTTCGCTGGCACCTCACCTGCTATACATGCCGAGCAGACTATCAAGTCCTCATGATATTTTTCCAAGTCGGCACGGTCGGTTCGTGGGCGCATATAGTATCCATCTACCCACGAATTGCTCACCAACTTGATAAGGTTTTTGTATCCATTGTAGTTCTTGGCAAGCACGATGAGGTGGTAACCACTCATATCGCCTTTATCCTTCTCACGGTCTTCCTTGCGGCGATGCGCCACATACATCTCACAACCGATGATAGGCTTGAAAGGTTCTAGACCTTCCTTCTTGCGATCCTTGTTGACCTTGGCGCAATAATCCACAAGTTCCTTGATGCCAAACATCACGCCGTGGTCGGTTACCGCCATACCTTTCATGCCATCCTTGATGGCCTTGTCAACGAGATGAGGAATCTTCGACTGACCATCGAGGATGGAGTACTGGGTATGCACGTGTAAGTGAACAAAATCTTCCATTTTTTGTCTATAAATACGAAATTTGCGAACAAAGTTACTGCTAAAAGTTGAAAAAACAAAAGAAACGGGACAAAAATTTGCAAAAATCACAAAAATACTGTACCTTTGCACCAAATAAAAACATAAACCTATCTCATGGGACAGAAAATAAAGAAACTAAAAAAGATAAGATTACACCGCGAAGGCACCGACCAATTGGTGTTTGGCGGCATTGCATTGGTAGCCATTGCGGCTATACTGTGGACAGCCTTTGACAACAAAATACCTTTTTGGGCTTTCGTCATTGTCTTTGGTGTGATATACGGTATTGTCCTCAATTTCTATCGTTGCCCTATCCGCTACTTGAATGTAGAGGAAACAGACAAACTCGTTGTGGCTCCTGCCGACGGCAAGATTGTGGTGATAGAAGAGGTGGATAACGCCCCTTACTTCAACGACCGCCGACTGATGATTTCCATCTTTATGAGTCTTTGGAATGTTCATGCCAACTGGTTTCCTGTGGATGGAAAAGTGAAGTTCGTAAAGCACGAGAACGGAAAATACATGAAAGCTTGGTTACCAAAGGCAAGCGAGGAGAATGAGCATGCCGACACAATGATTACCACACCTGAGGGCGTGGATGTATTGTGCCGCCAGATTGCCGGTGCAGTAGCTCGCCGCATCGTAACTTACGCCAAGGAGGGTGAAGAATGCTACATCGACGAACATCTGGGCTTCATCAAGCTAGGCTCCCGTGTGGATGTTTATTTGCCTATCGGTACAGAAGTATGCATCAAGATGGGACAGTCAACCACGGGCGACCAAACCATCATAGCCAAACTGAAATAAAACATAAAACAGGTAGCTGCCCTATAGCAGCATACATTATAGACTAGAAGAAAATGAGTATTAAGAAGCATATCCCAAACACGATTACCTGTTGCAACCTCGTATCTGGCTGCATCGCTACATCGTTTGCCTTCGGGGGAAATCCCAAGTTGGCTTTATTGTGGATTATCATTGGAGCTGTATTTGACTTTTTCGATGGCATGAGCGCACGATTGCTGCACGTATCATCACCTATCGGCAAGGAACTCGATTCTCTGGCAGATGACGTGACCTTTGGCGTAGCCCCTGCAACTATCGTCTTCTCACAGCTCTTCGTGATGGAATATCCAGAATTTTTGGAACCATTACGTCCTTGGCTGCCATACGCAGCATTTATCATAGCAGCGTTCTCGGCTTTGCGATTAGCCAAGTTCAACCTAGACGAACGACAGTCCACATCATTTATCGGCGTGCCAACACCAGCCAACGCCTTGTTCTGGGGCTCGCTGATAGTAAGTAGTCCAGCATGGCTCACCAACAACAGCTGGTCGGTATTTGTGATTTTGGCAATGATTCTTATCACTAGCTACTTGCTGGTATGCGAACTTCCATTGTTCGCACTGAAGTTTAAGCAATGGTCGTTCAAAGGCAACGAGGTGAAATATTGCTTTGCGGGTCTCACCATACTTATCCTTGCAGGTTCGGTAATAGCCGAAGGTGTCATTGGGTTCTTGCAAGGATGGTGGTTAGTAATACTGCTTTACATGATTATTTCAACTGTATTATATCTCAAGAATAAGTAAAAAAGTTCAACACTAACAAGATATGACAAAAAGGGCTTGCTCGAATTCGAGCAAGCCCTTTTTATTTATTAGTTGTGTACGAGTGTTCCTATCTCCTCGCCTTCCATCACCTTCTTCAGGTTGCCCACCACATCCATGTTGAACACATAGATTGGCAAGTTGTTTTCCTTACACATAGTGGTAGCAGTAAGGTCCATCACCTTCAAGCCCTTGGTATAAATCTCATCGTATGTGATATCCTTAAACTTGGTTGCCGTAGGATCCTTCTCTGGGTCGGCGGTATAGATGCCGTCCACACGAGTACCCTTCAACATCACATCTGCCTCAATCTCTATGCCACGGAGCGAAGAACCAGTATCTGTGGTAAAGTAAGGACTTCCTGTACCTGCAGAGAATATGCAGATATAACCATCCTCCATAGCATCGATGGCCTTCCACTTGGTATAGAACTCGCCGATAGGTTCCATACGGATAGCTGTGAGCACCTTGTTCTTTACGCCCAGTGCACCAAGAGCGCTGCTCAAGGCGAGTGAGTTGATAACTGTGGCACACATGCCCATCTGGTCGCCCTTTACACGGTCGAAACCTTTCTGGCTTCCACTCAATCCACGGAAGATGTTGCCACCGCCGATGACGATGCCTATCTGAACGCCCATCTCGTGCACTTCCTTGATTTGCTTAGCATAATCACTCAAGCGCTCAGGGTCGATGCCGAAGCTCTGCTTGCCCATCAAGCTCTCACCGCTCAACTTCAAAAGAATTCTTTTAAACTTTGCCATAAATTATAGTCTATTTATTAATTATAATACGTATTTGATTTCGCCGAAGGCATACGAACGAATCACTCCTTTCTTGTCGTGCAGGATGAGATGACCATCATCTTCCACCTCCACAAAAGCTCCCTCGAATTTACCATCGGCATCCTCATACCAATGATAGCCCTTTCTACGATAAAGCGAAAGATGATAGATGCCCGAAACATCCTGATAGTCGGCACGGCGCAAAAGTTCATAATATCTATCGAAAGCTTCGATGATCTTCTGCAGCACCACTTCCCTATCCACCTCGTGTCCCAGAATTTGAGCCAAAGACACGGGATTAGGAGCATCGCTCTTAAACTCCAATTGATTGATGTTAATGCCGATGCCGAAAATGCAACGTTTGATGCCTTTCGAGTCGATGGAAGTCTCTATCAGAGTACCACTGATTTTTTGGTCATTCCAATACACATCATTGGGCCATTTAAGCGTAATGCCGTCAGTATAAGTATCGAGTGCACTCTTGATGGCCAAGGCACCAGCCTCTGAGAGCAAGAACTGTTGGCGAACAGGTACCCAACGCGGACTCACCATCATGCTAAACAAGAGATTTTTTCCCGCTTCACTCTCCCAAGTGTGCGTGCCCTGTCCCTTGCCTGCAGTCTGATAATCGGCAACCGCAACGGTGAGGGTCTTCTCCTCGCAATCTTTCATTTCCTTGAGAAAGCGATTGGTGGAATCCACTTCCTGCATTCTTATGATATTTGTTTTCATTTTCACCTTTATTATATATGAAACCTAAAGTATAAGCATCGGATTGAAGGCATCCTTTAGATGTTGGAAGTTCTTTACTTGTCGATTGCATCCCACTATGGAGATGATGTCGAAACGCAGCTCCTTGTCGATATTGCACTCCTTGACATAAGCATTGGCGGCAATCGCCAAATTACGCATTTTTCCCCTATCCACAGCTTCCTCTGGAAGTAGGTATTCCTCGTCCGAACGAGTTTTCACCTCCACGATAACCAAGGTAGCCCCATCAGGAGAAACAGCAACGATGTCTAAGTCGCGACGGCCTATCTTCCAGTCACGCTCTAAAATGGCGTAACCCTCATCCTCAAGATAGAGGACAGCCTCATCCTCGCCCCATTTGCCCAAATCATTATGCTCTGCCATAGATTGATATGTTATTTATTTGCAAAAATAACATATTTCTTTCACACATCAAAGTTTTTTATGTATTTTTGCACAAAAAAGAAATGTAGGAAAGTCCTTTCCTGCTCTATAAACATAAAGGAAATATGGAAGACCCAAAGAAAAAAGACGAAGAATATATGCGCCGAGCCTTGATGGAAGCGCAAGCCGCATTCGACGAGGACGAAATTCCCGTGGGTGCCATCATCGTGTGCAAAGACCGCATCATCTCACGGGCACACAACCTCACAGAGATGCTTACCGACGTAACAGCCCATGCCGAAATGCAAGCCATTACATCAGGTGCCAACCTGCTGGGAGGAAAATACTTAAAGGACTGTACGCTCTACGTCACCGTGGAGCCATGCGTAATGTGTGCCGGTGCCTTGGGATGGGCGCAGATAAACCGCATCGTCTATGGTGCCAGCGACGAGAAAAGGGGCTATACAAAATATGCGCCCGATGCACTGCATCCTAAGACAACAGTTACATCGGGCGTATTGGAAGATGAATGCCGAGCACTCATGCAAGATTTCTTTGCCAGAAAGAGATAGTCCTCTTTCACTTTACTTAACCAACACTACCAAGTACTTGCTTGTACTCCAGAATATCTGAGAGTTGGTGATGCGAAGAATATATTGCTTGTTAGCATCACGAGTCAAGGTATAAGAGCTAGATGGATGGGTGGTAAGCAACTTGACACTCTTTGAGTAAAGCTTAATCTCGGAGACGTTGCGAATATCCACCTTGGTGAAGTAGCTCTTGTTGAAGTTGCCTGTCATCACCTTGCCATCTTCGATGATGTGCTGGTTCTTAAGCTCCTTCTTAGTACCGAACACATACCAAGCAGTGTTGATTTGCTTGTCCTGTGCATTGATAACTTCCGACTTGCTGTTGCTCTCGGCAGTAAGGCGAGAAGTCTTTGTATTGAGGTTATTGATGGTCTCGTCAAGTTCCGAGATATGGATATCCTTGCTGTCAAGTTCCTCGCGAAGAGCCTGGAGTTGCTTCTCCTTCTCAGCCAACTGCTTGGTCAAGTTCTCTATGGTTTTCTTGAGCTGTTCGCCCTGGAAAGAGCTATTGGCCAACTGCTTCTGCAACTTGGCAAGGAGTTCCTTGTTCTGCTTCATGCGGGCGGCGATGAACTGCACATCCTCCTTCAGCTTCTGCTTCTTGTTGGCGCCCTCGCCATTTTTCAAGAGGACTACCCGGTTCTCCGCCTCATTGATTTGGTTGAGGCCGTCCTCGATGTCATTGAGCGTACCCATCATGTCGTTCAACTCGCTATCCTTCTGTGCGATGATGCTATTGAGCGAATCAGCCTGAGCCACCCCATTGTCTGCTGGGGCTGTCTTGCTGTCTTTACAGCCAGTCAGCACGAGGGCTGCAAGGCATACCATCATTAATAGCTTTTTCATAATCCTTCTCCTTTTAATAAATTTTATTGTTAATACTTTGTTTTCTGAGCGTTTTTGCGCTCTTCACGTCGCTTTTCCTTCATTTCCTCCTTGAGCTGTTTAGGATCTCTGCCAGCCAAGACGATGACAAACTCCCCCCTAGGCTCCACTTCCTCGAAATGGGCTATCACCTCGGCAAGGGTTCCACGCACACTTTCCTCGTGAATCTTTGAGATTTCACGACAGCAACTCACCTGACGGTCTTCTCCAAACACCTCGGCAAACTGCTGCAAAGTTTTTACCACCCTATAAGGAGACTCATAGAATATCATCGTGCGAACTTCGTCCTTGAGCGATTCCAGATAGGTTTGTCTGCCCTTCTTCTGAGGTATGAAGCCCTCGAAGCAGAAACGGTCGCAAGGCAAGCCCGACGATACGATGGCCGGGATACAAGCCGTAGCTCCTGGCAATGTCTGCACCGTGACGCCCGCCTTGGCGGCCTCACGAGCCAGGTAGAAACCAGGGTCGCTGATACCAGGAGTTCCCGCATCACTTATCAAGGCTATGGTCTCGCCAGCCTTCAGTCGTTCCACGATGCCAGCCGACGTGCCATGCTCATTGAACTTATGATGCGCCACTAATCGATTTTGAATATCAAAATGCTTAAGCAGGACGCTCGATGTTCGAGTGTCCTCCGCGAGCACCAAATCAGCCTCTTTCAGAACCCTGATGGCTCGCATTGTCATGTCCTCCATGTTACCCACTGGAGTCGGTACGATATATAATATGCCCATAAGTGGGTACAAATATAGTTAATTAATCTTTCTTGGCAAAAAAAATAGCATTTTCTTTGCATTTTTTTAAACCTTATTATTAATTTTGTCCCCGAAATGACAGAAAATCTAATTGGGGAGGCACACCGTCCCGGCAGAATTGAAGTGGTGTGCGGATCAATGTTCTCTGGAAAAACCGAGGAATTGATACGAAGAATGAAACGTGCGAAGTTCGCCAAGCAGAAGGTGGAAATATTCAAGCCTTCGCTCGACACTCGTTACTCCGAGGGAGACGTAGTGAGCCACGACCGGAACTCTATCCGTTCGACTTCTATCGACTCCTCCGGTTCAATCCTTTTATTGGCTTCCGACATCGACGTGGT